>JAJQFC010000315.1 GCA_021201355.1 Planctomycetaceae bacterium
GGGTGTTCTTCGTTAAAGGCGGGACCGACGGGCGTTGGTTGGATAATCGGCGGGATGGTGTCTGCTCTGGTTCTGGCACTGGTGGTCGAAAAGCGGGAGGCGCCGGCGGATGCGTCGTCGCCGGTTGGCGAACCGGTACGTCCGACGCTGGAAGCGGATGCCCGGGATACTGTTCTCGTTGTGGTCCGTTGCGGCTTTTCCTTTTATACATTTGGCGTTCTTGGAGCCATGTTCGACCTGCCGGTCCCGGCCGACGTGCTTGCCGGGGCGGTGGGCGTCGTCATTTCCCTGGTCTTTCTCCCGGTATGGCGGAGCACGCCGCTGCAAGCGACGAACCTCGCCGTGGCGGTTTCGGTGGCGGCCGTTCTTGCCGTTCTCGTCTTCCCGACCATGACCCGGGCTGTCGCCGTGCTTGGCGGCGTCATGGAAGGAAGCGCGGTCGCGGGCCTGGCCGCCTCGGCCCGGAGGAGCGAAACGGCGATTCCTTCCCGCGTGGCGTTCGGGCTGGCTGGAATCTTCCTCGCAGTCAATGTCGGCGGCGCTCTTGGCGCCTGTCTCCTGTTGGCCGGTGATTTGGGGGTGTGGCTGTCTGTCGTGATTGCCGTCGGGTTTGCCGTACCGCTGTACTGCGAGTATGGTAAACGGCTGGCCGGATTTCGGCGGAAGGCCGCCGGGCCGGCAGCGGACCGGGGGGCGCCGGGAAGGCTCCGGTCAAGGAGGCGGAGGCGCCACGGGTTGCCACGCCGTGGGCGGGGCTGACGCGGCGCGAAAGCGCTGTCGCCGAACTTCTCACCCTCGGCCTGTCCAATCCGGAAATTTGCGCCACGCTTTTCGTATCGGAAAATACGATACGGACGCACATCAAGAATATTTACCGGAAAACCGGGGCGGCGAGCCGCGAGGAACTAAAGACCCTCCTTCGGGAGACGACCGGAGCGATGCCGGCGAAGGAAGGTAAGCCGTTCAGTGCCTGAGCGCCCCGACACGTACCTGAGCGGTACGAATTGACGCATGAAGATCCACGCCCGTGTCACGGATCCCGGTCTACACAGACGCCTTCTAAATCCTACCTAAATATTTAGTCCCCTACTAATAAACACGGGTGAGCCGCGCTCAGCCGTCGCCCCGATCTGCCGCCCTGGCCTGGGATCCTGTCCGGGAATGGCCGGTTTTACGGGGTTTGGCGGCGGTTTTTTCATTGGCCTGGCAGGTGCTTTCCCGGACCACCAGTTCGACGCCGGCGGCTACCCGGCGATAATCGGCCGCATCGACCTTCCGGTGGCCGATTCGTTCGACCAGGAGGTCGACGGCCAGTTGCCCGAAACGGGCCTTCGGAATGGCGATGGTGGTCAATTGCGGGACGGTGATCTTACAGACCGGGCGGTCGTTGAAGCCGACCAGGGACACCCGCCCGGGCACCGGGACGCCGTGCTCTATAAGCGCCCGAAGAACGCCGACGGACAGGGTGTCGTCGTCGGAGACCAGAGCGGTCGGGAGGTCGATTCCGGAGGCGAGAAGGCGCTTGAAGTCCTGATAATTTTCCTCCTCCGTGTAGCCGACCCGGAAAACGTGCCGGGGCGACAATTCGAGGCCGCACTGGTCCAGGGCCCGGCGATAGCCGCGTTCGCGTTCGCCGAAACTGTTGATAAAAGTTTTGCACTGGAGATACCCGATGCGCTTGTGGCCGTTCGCCACGAGATGGCGGATGGCCTGGTAGGTGCCGACCCGGTTGTTGATGACGACCGAGTCGAGGCCCAGGTGGGTAAAGTCGTTGTCCATTGAAACGAGAGGCATTTCGGCCTGCTGAAAATGTTCCATGTCCTCGTCGAGCATTTCGGTGGCGAAGACGATGACGCCGGAAATGCCGGAGGCGTTGAGATCGCGAATGTGCCGCTCCGGCGAATCGTTGGTGTCGATGAGACGGACGATAAGGTTAAATCCCTTGTTCCGCACGTATTCTTCGATTTGCTCCATGAACAACATATAGAACGGCGACTGGTTGAGGATGCCGCCGTGCCGCTTGTGGATAACGAAACAAATGCCTTTAGTGAGCGATTGCTTGCCTTTTTTAAGAATGTGGGCGTAGCCGAGCGCCGTTATTTTCTTGATGGCCCGCGCCCGCGTCTTTTCACCGACTCCCGCCTTGTTGTTAATAATGAATGACAGGGCTGTTTCCGAAATGCCGAGCTTCCGGGCAATGTCCTTGTTCGTGAGCGCCATAATACGTTATCTCGCCTGAATGGTGGTCGGGTGGACGACGGCGCCGGGCATTAGTGGGCCGCCACCTGTAGTTTAAGGCCTGTTCGGGGATTATCAAGTTTTATTCGGAAAATTTACCTGGAATTCAAAGAATTGAACGATGATGGAATTATAGGTGTATGGAAAATAAGAGGATGTGCTTAATAAAAGTTTAGAAAATATTTAGTAAAAAATTATTTGACTATCGCGTTTGCGTTTAGTATAGTGAAGGTGTCGACATATTCTCCAAAACGAAACGGCTCTCAATCAGCGTGTATGCTTGTCCCCGGCGTTTCTCGCGAGCCAACTCTCCTCACACTGCACGAAAAAACGGCTTCATATCGGCGTCCGGCACGGTTTCGGAACGGCGCGGGAGTTTTGTGGCCTGGTACAATGATTTTCAACGCGGTTGACGTGATATCGACTCTCATTTTTTCATTCGAAGGCGGGCGATTCCGGTGAGGCCGGTGACGTATCGCTGAATGGTGCCGGTAGTGATTCTGCCGGTTTTTTAGAATAATTTCTTATTCGTGTCCAAACAGTTTCAATTCTCCTTGTGCACCGATTCGTCGCTCCGGCGAAGACGGTGACGCACCGCCTTTGTGCTTCCGGTACTGCACGCTGTTCGAAACCTGCCGTAACGCCGTAGGAGACGGGGACCAGCGTCAGGCAGGCTTATTTTCGGCCGGCGTTTTCGGGCGAAAAGAGAGAGGGCCTTTAATGATGTATCCGGCGGCCAGACGGTAGTTATCGACTCGCTTTACTCACCTTCAGGGAAAGGATGGTACGTATGGAAATGTTCAACCTCGCCGGTAATGTCGCCATTGTTGCCGGTGCCGCAAGCGGTATCGGTCAGGCCATGGCCATCGGCCTCGCCGAGGCCGGCGCCGACGTCGCCTGTTTCGATCTGGCCGGGGCTCCGGATATGGGGACGACGGTCAAGGGCGTCGAGAAATTCGGCCGGAGGGCGCTGGTCGTCGACGGGGACGTTACGAACGAAAAAGACCTTGCCCGCCTGGTTCAGGTGACGGAGAAGGATCTGGGCGCCCTGACGCTGGCGGTCAACTGTGCCGGCATCGCCAACGCCGAGGCGGCGGAAAAAATGCCCCGGGAACAGTGGCAGAAGATGATTGACGTCGATTTGACCGGCATTTTTCTAACCTGTCAGGCCGAAGCGCGGGTCATGCTGCCGCGCGGGGCCGGGAGCATAGTCAATATCGCCTCCATGTCCGGAGTTATTGTCAATCGTGGCCTCTTGCAATGTCACTACAACTGCGCCAAAGCCGGAGTCATTCACCTGACGAAAAGCATGGCGATGGAATGGGCCTCTCGCGGCATCCGGGTCAACAGTATCAGCCCCGGCTACACCTGGTCGCCGATGAACAAACGGCCGGAGGTGGCGGAACAGGTCGAGCAGTTCGCCAGGGAGACGCCGATGGGACGCCTGGCGGAACCCGAGGAGATGGTCGGGCCGGCCGTGTTTCTCCTCTCCAAGGCCGCATCCTTCTGCACCGGACACGATCTGGTGGTGGATGGCGGATTCGTCTGCTGGTAAATCAATTTTCTTATGAATGTTTATTGACACTGCCGTCGCGCCGTCCGGGACGTCGGGAAAATTTTTTGCCGTGTACACGTCCGACCAACCGGCCAAACAGCGCGCCTCCCGATCTTTGTCCCTGTTCCGAACGATGTTCCGTCGGGTATGGAACAGCTTGCGGTTTACGCCTTACGGTCGGGCCGGCACACCGTGGTGCGGTCTGTCCTTCATTTTTTACGAGAAGCAGGAGAAGCTATGAAACGTTTTATGAAAACCTTGTGCGCGGTCGCGCTTGTCGCGGCGTTTTTCGGCGGCATGATCACCTCCGCCCGGGCTGGCGAAAAGCGGACCATCGCCTATTCGATTCCCAGCATGTACACCACCTTTTTCGCCGCCTGCTACCATGGCATCCAGCAACAGGCCGCGGAATACGGCTGGGACACCGTTCTTCTTGATCCCAATAACGACATCAATCTTCAATTGACCCAGCTCTTCAACCAGGCGACGCGCGGCATCGACGCCGTCTGCGTAACCCCGCTGGACAGCGAATCCACCGCGCCCGCCTTCAGCCAGTTGTCGAAAAATGGCGTTCCGGTCTTCTGCATCGACCGGCGCGGCGCCGGGCCGGTTGTCTGCACGCTGGAGACGGACAACGTCCAGGTCGGCCGGGAAATCGCCGCCAAGGTGGCGGAAGACTTCGCCGGCAAGAATGCGAAGATCCTTATCGTCCAGGGCATCCTGACGGAAAGCACCATTCTCGACCGGACCGTCGGCATGAAGGAAACGCTGGCAAAGCACGACAATCTCACCATCATAGCCGAGCCGTCCGCCGGCGCCTACACCAACGAAGCGTCGATGTCGACCACGAAGAACTACCTTGAAGTGAACCCGGACCTGGACGCGATCATGTGCTCCACGGACGCCCTCGTTCCCGGCATTCTCGCCGCTCTCCGCGAAGCCGGTCGCCTGGTGCCGGTCGGCCAGCCCGGCCACGTCGGCGTCTATTCCATCGACGGCGCCGGCGAAACGCTCGGCTTTATCCAGGCCGGCACGGTTGACGCCACCTTCTCCCAGTTCCCGATTCAGCTCGGCACCGACGTTGTCAAGGCGATGAAGCGGCACTTTGACGGCGAAAAGGTCGAGGAACGCATCCTTCTCGGCGGCGACGTCGTCAGCAAGGACAACTTCGAGGCGCTCCGTCCCACTCTCTGGGGCCTTATTGTCAAGTAATGCAGAATCACTTCGGCGGAGCGTCCGGCAGCGCGGTCGCTCCGCCGCTTTCTATTTTTTACGTTTTATAAAACGAATTGATTCGGGCGTCTTTCATTCGTGAACATTCGGTCAAACAACGTCTGCAAGAATTGACCGGTAATGACGACCGAATACGGTACAGACGCAATCGACAGCACTGCGGTCGCGCACAAACTTCATGATCCGATGCGGTACAACCCTTCGCGACGATCCGAGGGAGGAGCAGAATGGAAAACGACAACATCCTCGAGATGCGGAACATTTATAAAAGCTTCTCGGGCAATCCGGTGTTGAAGGGGGTTGATTTCTCCCTCCGCCGCGGCGAGGTGCACGCCCTCATCGGTGCGAACGGTGCGGGGAAAAGCACGCTTGTCAAAATCCTGAACGGCATTCATCACGCCGATTCCGGTGAAATTTTTCTTGAAGGCTCGCCGGTCGAAATCCGGGAATCGAGCGATGCCGAACGCCACAATATTTCCTTTGTTCACCAGGAACTGAACATCTGTCCGGATCTTTCGGTTGCCGAAAACATCTTCATCGGCAGGCTGTCCCGAACCCCTCTCGGGCTTTACGACGCCGCCGCCACCACAAAAAAAGCCAAGGAACTCATCGATCTTATCCAGGTCGACCTGAACCCGAGGGCCAAGGTGCGGGACCTGCGGGCGGCGGAAAACCAGATTATTGAAATTCTCAAGGCGTTGACCATGAACGCGAAAATTCTGGTCCTGGACGAGCCGACGTCGTCCTTGAACGAGCACGAGAAGAACGTCTTTTTCGAAATCGTCGAAAAGCTTAAAAGCCGCGGCGTCTCCATGATCTTCATTTCGCATTTCCTGGAAGACATCCTGCAAATATCCGACCGCGTCACCGTCATCAAGGACGGCGTCAATAACGGCGTGTTCCAGGCCAGGGAAATCACCAAGGAAACGCTCATTACCGCAATGATGGGCCGGAGCATCGCCGAACGGACCGCCGGTCGCGACCTCGACAGGAATGCGGAAATCGCCCTCGAGCTTGTCGGACTGTCAAGCCACAACAAGTTCCAAAATATAAACATTTCATTCCAAAAGGGCCATATCACCGGCGTCTGCGGGCTTCTCGGCGCCGGCAAAACTGAAATCGCCCGCGCCATTTTCGGGCTCGATCCCTACGACAGCGGCGTCGTCCGGATGTTCGGGGAGGATCTTCGGGGCATTGCGCCGGAAGACATGATGGCCCGGGGCGTGGCGTTCGTATCGGAGGACCGGAAAAAGGAGGGGTTCGTGCCGCTCCTCTCCATCCGCGAAAATGAAACACTGAGCATTCTTCCCAGCATGTCAAGCCGGCTCGGCGTCGTCAACCGGAAGGCGCAGCGCGAATTCTCCAGAACCCTGTCCGAACGGATGACGGTGAAATGTTCCTCGCCGGAACAGGAGGTGGTGAGCCTGAGCGGCGGCAACCAACAGAAGGTCATTATCGGCCGGTGCGTCGCCAGCAAGCCGCGCATTTTCATTCTGGACGAACCGACGCGAGGCGTCGACGTTTTCGCCAAGTCGGAAATCTACAACATCCTTATCGACATGGCGGAGAAAGGCGTCAGCATCATAATTTTCTCTTCGGAGCTCGAGGAACTGCTGGCCGTCTGCGACGACATTATCGCCTTGAAATCTGGCGAAGTGGTGGAACGCGTCGTGGCGGCGGAGACAGACAAGAACACCTTGATGCACCTAATTAGTTAGAGGCGGTTTTTTAGGGCGTTTCGGGCGCCAATCAATACGTCGTTAAAATCGTCTCCGCGGGAAACGAACCATACTTATGAAACCACCCTTGGCGCCTTTTTCACTGGTATACGGTTGCCTGGGCGGTGTCCGGCGGGACCGGTTAATTCCGTAACGTGCCGGGGACGGTCACGTTCACTATAAAACGCAAGAGGAGCGGTAATGTTCAAAAACCTTTATTATTCCGTGCGCGATCAGGCGGCGCTTCTGGTGATTATCGCTTTGTTCTTTCTCGCCATGTCTGTCGCCTCGCCCTATTTTCTCCGAATTTCCAACCTGGTGAACATCGTCCAGTACGTCTCGGTCTATGGCATTACCGCCATCGGCATGACCATGGTCATTCTAACCGGCGGCATCAATCTTTCCGTCGGCGGCACCCTTGCCTTGTCGACCTGGGTGTGTTCTTTTTCCATACTCCGGGGCGTGCCGTGGCCGATAGCCATTCTTTTCGCCCTCATCGTCGGCGGCCTCGTCGGCACCGCGAACGGCATCGCTGTCGCCCGCGTCGGCATTCCGCCCCTTATCGGGACGCTGGCGTTGGAACAAATAACCCGCGGCCTGCAACTCGTCTTCTCGAAAGGAAGACCGCTCCACGGCTTTCCGGAAAGTTTCCTGTCCTTTGGGGCCGGAAGGGTTGCCGGCATCCCGATGCCGGTTATTTGGACGCTCCTCCTGTTTCTCCTCTTCGCCTTCATCCTCAGCCGAACCTGTTTCGGCCGGAACATCTACGCCGTCGGCGGCAACCCGGTGGCGACGAAAATCGCCGGCATCAAGAACAGCCGCGTCATCATCCTTGTCTACGTTCTGGCCGGAATGTTATCGTCCTTTGCCGGCATCATCCTCATTGCCCGGATGGATTCGTCGCCGTCCGCCATCGCCCTCGGCCTTGACATGCAGGCCATAACCGCCTGCGTCATCGGTGGCGCCAGCGTCACCTGCGGCGGCAAGGGGACGATTTTCGGAACCTTCCTCGGCATTGTCATGATGGGCCTTATACAGAATTCGTTGGATCTCCTGAATGTATCCGCCTACTACCAGCAGTTCGTGCAGGGCCTGGTTATTCTGGCGGCGGTGACGGTGGATGCGCTGCGGAATTCGCCGAATTTCAGCCTGAAACGGCTCTTCACGAGCCGGAAAGGCACTGTGGTTGCCAGAAATTAGGAGCCAACAAAACCACTCATGGGTTAAAAGAGCCTCTGGCGCGCCCCTTCGGCTTTCGGGTCGACGGGGCGCCTCTATTTGAACGGATGGCCGGTTCGGCTCACAGTGGGTCGACTTGTCACGCGGATGTGTCAATTCTCGGTACCGCCCGTTTCACCGCCGACGATTTAGCCACGGAGGGCAAGATCGCGGAGTTCCTGTTTTTGGCTGTCGAGCAGGTTCGACCGATCGGTGTACATGAGGGCGAGGCGTGAGTATTTAACCGCGTTTTCCTTGAATTCATCGATGTCAAGTTCATGCAGGTAGTGGAGGCATTTCTGCAGCCTGATCTGGACCGACAGCATATTGGCGCTGTCGTGGGCGATGGTGCCGAAGGCATCGTTGAAGAGATCGTCTATGTCCAGAGGCGGCACCCAGACGCGCTTACATTTGACCACCTCCTCCCGGTTGGCGGCGAACGTGGCCAGGGCCGACACCAAACGGCCGAGAACGTCGATGGCGGTGCCGGGATCGTTGGTTGTCGGCGGCAGGGCCCGGACGGCGATTTCCGCCAGGACGCAGACGCCGAATCGGGGATCCTGTTCAAACGCCCGCTCGCCGGCAATGGTGAACGCTTTTCGTATCTTCGCCTCGACCTCGGCGTCGACCTTCTTACTCGTCCGGGCCAGTGCCGTTTTCGGCGTAACATAGCGGCCGGGGACGGCGAGAACATGGATATCGCAGTCATTCGCGTCGGCCACCTTGCCGAGATCCTCGGTGTCGATGAATTGCACATAGCCGAAGCCCGGCGCGACGACGTCGTGTTTAATCGGCCAGGCCACTTCGGATCGGTCGAGGCGGTTGCAGCCGAGGCAGGGGGCTTCGGCGCGTTTTTTCAGGGATTTCGTCGCCGCTTCCTCGACCAGCCTGGTAGTCTCGCCGACCCGGCCGATTTTGGTCAACCGGTCAATCCAGCGGATCAGGGCGATGACCATGATGACGACGACGAGCAGAGTGGTGATGAACAGGACTACCCGGCCCTTGTCCTGATAAACGTTGGCGTTCAGGGCAATGATGCCGACCAGGCTGAAGAGGAACGTTCCGAGAAAAGTCGAGAGGACGTTCTGGGCCGTGTGGTCCTGGACTACCAATTGCGTCGCCCTGGGGCTGACCGTGGTGGTGGCGGACGAATAGGCCGAGACCATGACGGTGAGGGAAAACGTCGTCACCGCGAGCATGCTCGAAGCAAGGATGTTCAGAATGGTGCCGACCGTTTCCGGGGCGATGGGATAGGCGATGTCGTCCGGGATGCGGTTACGGAGAAGCACCGCGAGGAAGGCGGAGGCGACGCCGAGGAGAGCGAAAGCCGTAACTTTCGGCCACATCTTCTTGAACAGGCCGAGGAAGAATATCTTGATCTTGAACATGGTTGACTGGTACCTGCCCGCCTGGGCGGCGTCCCGGTCGGCGACCCGAGCGACCGGCAGCGACCCGCGTTGCGATGCCTCCCCCCAGCCCCCAGCGTATTATAAAGCCGGAGAGCGGCAAATCAATAATTAAACAGAATCGTTAATAAAATAACCATTCTTCGACACATTATCGAGGCACGTGCCGACCCGTATGCGTGGCGAGACTGCACTTCTATTGTCGACCGGAATTGAAGAAACGTGCGGTCGTCCTGATTTCCTCGGCGATAGTAACAGCCTGAAGGGAGTGGACGAGGAAGGGCGGTTTTGCCACAATCAGGGGAACGGCCGGCGGTGTGAGCGGCATAGTGAGGAGGGAGGGGATGCATGGTGAAACGGCTGTTCGGTCGAGGCCGGTGGCGGCTGGTAGTTCTTGCCGCGCTCCTTATCGTGGTCGCCGTGTTCTGGTACGAGTTTCGCATGACCAGCCGGCTCCGGTTTGCCTACCGGCAGTGGCGGCACGAAAAACTGTGGCGCAAACGATCCCTCTGGCTCCCGCAGTACCGGCTGGCCCTGGTGAAGGAGGTGGACGGTGTCGCCGACAACCTCTCCGGCCTGACCTGGAATTACGACAGCGGCACCCTGTTCGTGCCCCTCAATTCGCCGCCAACCGTTCTTGAACTCTCGCGGAACGGCGACGTCCTCCGGCGCCTCCCCCTCGTCGGCTTCCACGACACCGAAGCGCTCGAATACATCGGCGACAGCCGATTTCTCGTTGCGGAAGAGCGGATGCAAAAGTTATCCATTATCCACATCGCCGACGATTCCCGTGAGTTTCGGGCCGAAGACGAGGAACCGCTTACACTCGGCCTCGGCCCGGCCGGAAATTGGGGCGTCGAAGGCCTGGCCTGGGACCGGCACAACCGCGTCCTCTACGCTGCCAAGGAACGATTCCCTAAACATATCTACGTCGTCAGCGGTTTTCCCCAGACGCCCAATACCGTTCAGGACATTGTCATCGCCCAGGACGAAAACCGGGACGACCGCCTTTTCGTCTCCGATATTTCCGGCCTCGACTATAATCATCGCCTTGGACACCTGTTGGTCCTGTCGGACGCGTCCAAGCTCCTTATCGAAGTGGACGGGACCGGGCGCCCGGTAAGCGCCCTGTCGCTCGTCTACGGTAACGGTCTCGACGGGCCGGTTCCGCAGGCGGAAGGGGTCGCGATGGACGACGAGGAAACGCTGTACATCGTCAGCGAACCGAACCTGTTTTATGTCTTTACGAATACTCAGTAATCGACGACCCGCAGGCGTGAAAATCGTAGCACGGTTCACTTGGGGTTCGCACCGGGCGTTACAGTTAATAATAAACTAATATCGTTAAAATATATTGACAACCGGACTGCCGCTTGCTAGAAGGGAGGCGAACGGGGAGCCGGCATCTCGCCGGACGGGGGCTCCCGGACGGAAAGGGCGGCCATGTTGTGGAACAGCGCCTACGAGACCGGCATCGGGATTGTCGACGAGCAGCACAAGGAATTGTTCAGGCAGATCGACATCCTTGTGGAAAACAAGGAACCGAACGCGGTGCCGAAGGTCATCGATTTTCTCGGTCAATACGTGGTTAAACATTTCAGCACTGAAGAGGGATTGCAGCGGAAGTCCAACTATCCCGACTTTGTCGAGCATAAGAAAAAGCATGTCGCGTTCGTCGACGCCTTTACCCGCCTGAAGGGCGAATATCAGGAAAGCGGTCAGAACAACCTGATCCTCATGAAGCTGACCCGCGTCGCCCTTGACTGGCTGAAGCAGCATATTCGTGTGGAGGACAAGAAATTCGCCGGCCATTATTTCACGGTCTTTCCGGAAGAAGCGAAGGCGGGAAAACCGGCCGCCCTCGGCATCGCCGGCGCCGCCGCCGGAGCGTCGGCCGGGAAGCGGGGCGGCGAAATTCCTGGCGGCGCCAAGGCCAGAGCGACTGCCGGAAAAGGAGCGCCGGCTCGAATCGCAAAACCGGCTGCGAAAAACATGGGCGGGGTGTCCGAGGCTTCGCCCAATCCGGGTCGGCGTCCGTTGTCCACCCTTCCGAAACGTGGCGGCAGCGCGTCAAGCCCCTATGAAAAACCGGCCACCCTGGGCGGCAGTAAACCGTCGCTCCTGAAGCCTTCCGTCACCCGGAGCGCGCCCGGTGCGGCGAAACCGCCGCGGGCTGCTCCTAAATCCGTCGGCTTAGTTTCGGCTTCAGAAAAGGAAAAGCCGTCTTCCGGCCTTGATCTGAAACAGGCTCCGTCGGATATCCGCCGATCCGGAGGAATCTTGAACGTGGGGTCGGCCAGGGCGCGCTCGACAGCCAAACCGGATCTTCCGGCGCCGCGCGGCAAGGCAACCGGCAAGCCGGTTCCGGGCGCACCGGTCACTGGCAGGCATTCCGCGTCGGCGTCCGGCTCGCCCGGAGCGACCCGGTCCGGTGCAGCCGGAAAGGCGCCGGCGGCGATGCCGGACGGGCCGCTTCAGTTCAGTACGGCGTCGAGGAAAAGCGGAACCGGTTCGGAAGGCGTCCCGGCCAAACCGGCGACGCCGCGTCGGGCCGCAGTACCGTCGACCACGGCGAAGAAGCCGATCCCACCGTTCAGGGCAGGATCGGGACAGGCTTCCGGCGGGACTGTGAAAACGGGATTGGAACGCATATCCCCGGGCGTGAAACCGTCGTCCGTTCCGACCGCCGCCGATGCCGGGAAGGGTCGTTCGGCTCCGGCCGCCGCCCGGCCGTCCGCACTGACGGCAAGAACGGGACGATCCGCCGCCGGGGAGAACATCCCCGTCGCGTCTGTCCGCACAACATCGCGACCAGCCACGGAACCCGTGGCTGCAACAACGGCGAAGCGGCGATCGCCAGCCGCTACGGCCAGAGCGATTCCATTGACGCCGGATGAAGAGGCGTCGGCCAAACTGGCGGCGCCGGACAACGACGGGTCGACCGGGCCGGCCAGGCCGGTCGCGGCCACCGCTCCGGCGCGGGGAACCAGGCAGTCGGCTCTTCCGCCTCTTAAGGCCGGGCGATCGGCGCCGGCTGCGGGAATCCCGGGGAGGGCGAAAAAGAAACCGTAGGGAACTTAATCTTTCCACATTCTCGATGGAATCAGGACCGGTTTGTCCGGCTGGGAAAACTGATCTACCCGGAACCTCGCGGTCTCAAGGATGATTCCGGTTTCGTCAATCGATAAGACTGGGAGGCACCATCGACCGCCGGATTTGTGTAAAGGTATAATTGGTAGAACGGTATAAAGTTAGCCTCCGGAGCACGAATCTCCGGAGGCATTTAATCTGATAGCTCTGGATGCCGCATTTTTAACGACGTCTTTAGGAACGCATGGCGCGGTGTCGTGGCGACGCACGTGCCGTCGCCGCCGTGGTTACGGAGTAACAATAGCCGCTAGAAATCTTCATCGTCCGTCATGGTTACGACATGGTCCGGGCTCATAACGCGCGGCCCGCCGATCTTCGCCTGGTGCTTCACGGCGCGCCTGGCCTGGCGCATCCGTTTTCGTTCCGCCTTCATTTTCAGCTTGCCGCCCATCTCCGCCACTTCCGAACCCTTCTTGCCGTAGACCATGACCGCCAGCCTCAGCACCGTGGCCTGGAGGGAATCAATCTGGTTCGCCAGCCCGGACGCCGCCGTGGCCGTCTCCTGGGAATTGGCGGCGTTCTGCTGGGTTACCTGGTTCAAACGGGCGACGGCGCTGTTGACCTGGTCCACTCCCTGGGCCTGTTCTGTGGCGGCGGCGGCAATCTGGCTGATGAGTTTGGCAATGCCGTCGGTGCCTTGCTCAATCTCCCGGTAACTTTCAATCAACCGTTCGGAAATTCCCGCGCCGGTTTCAATACTGGCCACCGTACCCTCGATAAGTGCTGTGGTCTCCGTCGCGGCTGCGGCGGAACGCTGGGCCAGATTCCGGACTTCGTCCGCCACCACCGCGAAACCCTTCCCGGCTTCGCCGGCCCGGGCCGCCTCCACCGCCGCGTTCAGCGCCAGCAGGTTGGTCTGGAAGGCGATGTCCTGAATGGTTTTGATGATCTGGCCGATCTTGCCGGAGCGTTCACTGATATCGTTCATGGACGCGGCCATATCCTGCATGGATTCGGCACCCTCCTTGATCAGCTTGAGCGTTTTCCCTGTATGGTTGTCGGTCTGGACCGCGTTTTCCGAACTCAGCCTCGTATTGGAGGCGATCTGTTCCAGCGCCGACGACGTCTCCTCGAGGGACGACGCCTGTTCGGCCGCGCCATCCGCAAGGGAACGGGAGGCGTCCTGAATGCTGTTCGAAGCCGATGAGATGATCCCCTGGCCGGTGGTCAATTCGCCGATGACGTTGTCTATGGGGGTGACGATGCCCCGGGTGATAAAGAAGGCGAGAAGGACGCCGCCGAGGACGGCGAGGACAAGGACGATGGTTTGCGTCCGTTCCGACATGTCGATCTGGGCTTGGATATCGTCGGTGCCGGCCCGGATGGAACGGCCGTTGTCCTCGACCATTCGGGCGGTGCGGGAGGCCGCGTCCCGGACCTTGACGGCGGCGGAGTCGGCCACGGTGTCGAGGCGCGTCGTCAGGTCGTCAATTCCGGAGGAGATGGTCTGGATTTCCGCCGTGATGGCGAGGAGCCGGGTGGCGACGCCGCTGATATCGTCGAACAGGCCGCGCTGGGCCGAGTCGGCGATGTTTTCCGGAATGTTGAATTCCCGAACAGTGTCGATAAGCCGTTCCATACAGGTTCGGACTTCGCCAAAGTATTCGGCAGCCTTGGCGCCGCGCATGCTCTGGGCCTGCCAGAAGGCGGTATTGCCCCAGACCACGCAGTCGAAAACGTCGGAGACGAAACCGACGTTGCGGGAGCGGTGGCGTCCTTCCTCCATGTCCTCGCCGTCCCCTTCCAGCCATTCGGCCAAGGCCCCGAAAGCGGCCTGGTACTGGACGTCGACGAGATCGGTGACTTCTTCCTGGGTGGTGCTGAAGCTGGCGTTGAGTTCGTTTAATCGTTCCCGCGCCTGGCGTATATCCTGGCCGAACTGTTTCAGCTGTTCGACGCTGGCGGCGCAATCGTCCACCACCGCCCGGCTGTCCCGCATGGCGGCGGCGGCAGGGGTCGAGAGGATGGTGCGGAGATTGGCGATTTCCCGCTCGGCGGCGGCGATTTCATTGCCGGCGCTGACGAAATCCTTTTCAAGAAACCCATAGGCATAGGAGTAGAAGCCGAGGCCGGCGCTGACGATCTGGTTGGACAGGAGCGTCCAGCGTTCGCTGACCGGGATGAGGCCGCCGACGACCGAGTCTATGGTCTCGCGGGAATGCCGGACATTTCGCTCGATTTTACGGTACGCTCCCATGGAAACAAGGGCGGTGACGAGAGCAAGCAATATCATGACCGCGAATGAGAGAAACAATTTGGCCCGTAGCGACATGGCTCCTCCTGATTTGGAAAAAAGGGTCCGGATAAGTCCGGGAGTACGGTATGGTGAACAAGGCTACCGTTCCCCCGAATAACACCTTGGTACCGCATCCATGCATGGAACAGGAAAACGTTTTCAGTTATCGTTACAGGTGAGTGACGCGAATCGTCTCGACCGTCAGATCGGTCGGCACCGGTTCAATAAATTCCACTGGGTACCAGCGGCAGAGCCGCCGTTGTTAAAAGTTCTTGCGGCAGTTAATCAGCATAGTGATATGGAGTATGAGACATCAGGCATTGTAACGATTGCGGAGAAAATGTCCAGAGCGGAGGCGGGAGTTTTCACGTTGACGGGGAATTCGCCTAAGTGCTTACATCAGATTGATAAACGATTGCGCACCGGCCGGCGGCTGGCGGCACGGAACGATAACGGGGACCAGTCGGTCAGACCGGTGCCCACCGGGCGTGCATACGTGTAAAAAAAATAGAGGTTAATCTTCCGGCCGATCGCGGCCATCGGCCATCCGGACGATTTTCGGCAGGAACGTCGCCACCGTGTCGACCAGATCGCTTTGCGCCGACATCACCGCATTAATGTCCTTGTATGCCATCGGCGCCTCGTCGACACCGGCGGAGAGGAGGGTGACGCCGCGTTCCGCCAGGAAATCCTTCATCTGGCGGGCGGTAAATGATTCCTTCGCCGCCTTCCGGCTCATCCGCCGGCCGGCGCCGTGGGAAGCCGAGTTCAGGGACTCGGCCACTCCCCGGCCGCGCACGACATATCCCGGCGTCCCCATGGAATCGGGGATGATGCCGAGGACTCCGGCCTGGGCCGGCGTCGCGCCTTTCCGGTGAACTACCACCTCGCGGCCGAAATGGATTTCCTTCCAGGCGAAGTTGTGATGGTTTTCCACGTCGGCGAGGACTTCGGCGCCGAGGTGACGGGCAATGCGGCGGTGGATAAGGGCGTGGTTGGCGGCGGCGTAACGGCCCATTAATTCCATCGCCTGCCAGTATTCGAGACCTTCCGGCGAATCGACCGGGAACCAGGCGAGGTTGGCGTGCTCCCGCGGGAGGTCCGGTCGAAGCCGGGCCGCCAGCTTCGAATAGTGCGTTGCCACCTGGCCGCCGACGCCCCGGGAACCGGAGTGGGAAAGGAGGGCCAAGTGATCGCCGGCCGGCAGTTCGGTGCCGGCCCGGCGTCCGGGCGCGTCCGGGTTGGACCAGAGCGTGGCCGGGCGGTCGAGGCGGAGAACGCCGAATTCGACAAAATGGTTCCCGGAACCGGACGTCCCCAATTGCCGCCGTGCCGTGTCGTATCCTGAACGGGTAATGGGGGAGACGGTCCAGTCCTCGTGCATGACCGGATGATCGAGCGGTTTCTTGAACCGGCCGCCTACGCCGAAAACGGTTTCGTTCAGGAGTGCGTTCCGGAGGCGGTCGGCTTCGCCGGCAAGACTGGATACGGGAAGGTCCAGGACGGTCATTTTCATGCGGCAGGCGATGTCCATTCCGACGGCGTAAGGAATGACGGCGCCATCGGTGGCGAGGACGCCGCCGATGGGCAGACCATAGCCCTGGTGGGCGTCCGGCATAAGAGCGGCCGCAACCGCGACCGGCAGGCGGCGGGCGCTTTCCATCTGCGCCAGGGCGCCCGACTCAATATCGTCGCCCCATTGATGGTAGGGAATGGCCATCGCGTTTCCTCTCGAACCCGGTTGGACCGTTGTCCGGCGGGCTGCTAGAGTGTTTTAAATTGAAGGTGAGCCTTCCTCTGCGCTTTTCAGTTTATTTCACTCCTAACCGTAAAACGCAGTGTGAAGCCTATCACTATTTAAAAAGCACCAAGTTTGACGGTAGCGGGGTATTTCTATTGTATACTGTCGATTTTGGCACGGCGGCATTTTTCCAACAAATCGCCGCTCAGAAAGCCGGTTTCAGGCTTTTGACCGCCGCCTCTCTGGATGGACCGCGAGCGAAGGGACTTGACCAGGGCGGCGACAGGGAGTAGTATACCTATATGCAACTTTGTAAAAAGCCGCGTTTTTGCGGCGAAACCGTCATTTTTTTGAGGTTATCATGAATCCCTGCGTCAAACTTCGCATCTACCGGAATCCGCGCTTCTTCCTGATAAGCGTGGACGAGATGTATTGGTGTTCCCACCTTTAGGTTCCTCCGAAAACACATCGCTGTTTGAGGCCGCCGAGCCGCCGTACGGCTCCCGGCCCGGTTTGTATCGGCTGCCGTGAGGCACCGGCGGAAACGTATTCCGCCCGGCCGCCACGCCGACGGTCCAGCCAAACTCCCGGCGTTTTTCCATTACGGTTTCCGTATCGCCACCGGACTTTCCTTCTGGAACAGTCCGCCGTTACGGCGTGACATAACGTCACGCCGCCCGGCACGGGTCTATCGGAAAAACGCGTCCGCAGTATGCGTCGACGACGGGAGTCTACACCTTTTCGGAGAGACGGGATGTCCCTGCGTAGAAAATTTCTTGGTAACGCCATTCCCACCGTGGTATCGATGTGGATGTTTTCCTTATACACAATTATCGACGGCATATTCGTCTCCGCCGGCGTCGGGCCGATGGCCCTGGCGTCCGTCAACCTGGCGATGCCGTTTGTCAATCTGATCCTTGGCGCGTCGCTTCTGTTCTCGACCGGCGCCGCCGCCTATATTTCCATCCGGATGGGGAAAGGCGATCTGGCCGGCGCCAGGCAGGCCTATATGACGGTCATGGCATCCCTTGCCGTCATAGCCATCACTATCACCGGGCTGACAATGGTGTTTCTGGACCCGCTCGTCCGTTTTCTCGGCGCGCCCGAGAGCCTGGCCGCGGACACTGGCACGTACCTGATGACGGTGGTGTATTTCGCCGTGTTCCAGATGCTCGGGTACTTCTTCGAAGTCATGAGCGTCGCCGACGGATTCCCGAAAATGGCCACCGCGAGCGTCGCCATTGCCGGCATCGTGAACATCGTGCTTGACTACCTGTTCGTCATCCGGTTCGGCTGGGGCGTCGAGGGCGCCGCCGTCGCCACCGGCATTGCCCAGGTGGTGAGCCTGGTTTTTTTGGTGCTGCACGTATGCCTTGAGAAAAAACGGTCCCTGGTATTTTCCCGGTTTCGTTTTGAACCGCGCATTCTTCTCCGGTCAATCCCTCTCGGGATTGCCGATTCAATCACCGAATTTTCCGTCGGCATTGTCGTTTTTCTCTTCAATCACCGCATCCTGCAGATGCTTGGTGAAGACGGGCTCGTCAGTTACACCGTCATCGCCTACATAAACACTCTCGTTGTGATGACCATGTTCGGCCTGTCCCAGGGAATGCTCCCCCTCGTCGGCTACCATCACGGCAGCCGCGAATGGGACAAGGTGAAACGCCTCCTCGGCCTCGGCGTGAAAGGGGCGCTCGGCTGCTCCGTCGCCTGGTTCGTCATTTGCGAGGCGTGTGCCGGCGTCATCGTTTCCCTGTTTATCGACGCGGCGGCCGAGCCGCGACTGTTCGCGGAAACGGTATCCGCGTTCCGGCTGTACTCGTTGTCGTTCCTGTTCATGGGCCTGAACGTCATCCTTTCCACCTGGTTCTCGGCGGTGGAACGGCCGCGCCCGGGGATTGCGGTGTCGCTCGGGCGGGCGCTCGTCATGGCCGGAGTCATGCTGTATGTTGCGTCGGCTCTCCTGGGTCCGATCGGAATCTGGTTGTCCGCCGCCTTGTCCGAGTTTGTCTGCCTGGTCGCGGCCGGACTGTTCTATTTTCGGTTTTTACAATCCCGTGACGCGGTTTCGGCTCCAGCTCGGCTTTCCTAAAAAGGAACGAGAACAGATTCTTGAACAAGGTGTTTGTTTGGTTAAAAAGGCCATCCTCGTAAAAGGGGATGGCTTTCTTTTTCCGGAACATACGAATAGTGAATTTCGGGAATTTCTCAAATGAGGTCACACCGCCGCGTCGTTTCCGGCTTCCAGAGTCTCCGCTATTTTTGCGATGTTGAGGCTGCGGGCCGACGCGTCGAAGATTTCCTTATATGTCCCGGATGCGTTGTACACCTGCTGGTGGGTGCCGTGTTCCACCAGTCGGCCGTTTTTCAGGACGTAAATGCAGTCCGCGTCGATTATCTGCGAAATCGAGTGGGAGATAATGACCACGGTCCGGTTTTGTTTAATCGCGTCCAGGCTGTTTTTGATCTGTTCCGTCGATACCGCGTCCAGGCTGGCCGTCGGTTCGTCCAGAAAGATGATGGGCGGGTTTTTGAGAAAGAGCCTGGCAATGGCAATCTTCTGCTGTTGTCCGCCGGACAAGGCCAGGGCCGAGGTGGCGTACCCGTCAGGTAGTTCGGCCACCTGATCGTGGAGGTACGATTTCCTCGCCGCCTGGACGACCTCGTCCATGGTGGCGTTCGGTTTGCCGTAGCGGATGTTTTCTTCAATAGTGCCGTTGAAAATATGGTTTTTCTGGAGCACCAGACCGATGTTCCGGCGCACCGCTTCCGTGTCCCATTCTTGTAACGACACCCCGTCGAGAAGAATATCACCCGAATCGGGCTGGTAAAATTTGTCAAGAAGATTGATAAGTGTCGATTTTCCCGCTCCGGACAGGCCGACGAGGGCGGTCACCTCGCCGGGCCCGATGGTCATGGTAATGTCGGTGAGGGTCGGTTTGGCATTTCCCGGGTAGGTGAACCTGAGGTTCCTGATGGCGAATTCCCCCCGCACCGCCTCCGGATTGTACCGGCCGGACGACTCCACTTCGTGATCGGCCTGGAGGATGTCGAAGAAGCCTTCCGAATAGATGAGGGCGTCGTTCAATTGATCGTAAATGACATGGAGTTGCCGGATGGGCGCGGTGACGTTGTTCAGGAGAAGAATGTGAAACATGATGGCGCCGATGGTCATTTGCCCGTGCAGGACGAAATACGTCGTGAGGATGATGATGGCGACGACGCCCATCTGTTCAATGAAGTTCTTCATTCCGTCGTAAAGAAAGCTCATTCGGCGGATCGCCATCTGGGCGCTGGTCAAATCCACTTGCAGCCCGAGCTGTTTTTCCGCCTCGACGTCCTCCCGAAGAAACGACTTGATGACGGGGATTGATTCGAGAATCGACAGGATGCCCTGGCTCTTCCGTTCCCGAAGGCTCCGTATGACCCGCCGCGAACCGGCCAGGCGGATGGCCTGGTTCCGGGAGACGGCGTAATAGACGGGAACAATGGCGAAGCCGGTGAGGCCGACGTAGAAATTGGCGTTGAACATCATGGCCAGGGCGACGACGGCGTTGGCGAACAGCGGCAGGATATCAATGAAGAAATTCTGAACCATCCTGGTGATGCTTTCGACGCCCCGGTCGATACGGGTCTGGATCATGCCGGGCTGGTTGCCGCCGGAACTGAAAAACGCCAGGCGGTAGGTCAGTATGCGGCCGACGACGGCCTGGGCCAGATCCCGGGAAATGTAGATGCGCAGTTTTTCGCCGTAGAACTTTTGCCCGAACTGGATGACGACGTTCAGGATCTCCTTTCCGACAAGGATGCCGGTGATGGTGAGGAGAATGGTCCAGCCCGCCTTCATCCCCTGATGGTGTTCGACTAGTCCGTTTATGGAGTCGACGGTGTAGCGGAGCACCCAGGCGTTGACCTGGGCGGTCAAAGATCCGAGAAGGGTTAAAACGAGGGCGAAGACGACCAGTCCCCGATACGGGCGGACATAAGGGCGAATTTTTGAAAACAACTGAAGAAGCGACATGCGGACCGCTTTCCACTCGAGGGGCGCGCTGCCTCACCCGGACCGGCAGCCGAACAGCGTTGCCGGGCACGACGCACCGCCCTTTATTATCGCGACGGCAAGGTCCGAATGGAAGAGGCTGGCGTAAAAACGGCAGACCACGACAGCGTCGACACAAGCCCGTCCGGTGTTTGGACAAAATAAAATCCCCGAAGCGGCCGGGCCGGCTTCGGGGAAAGATTGAAAAAGAAAAAGCCGTCATTCAAACAGTGCCGTTCTGTCCATGACGGACTCGGGACGGCTTCCTCATCCCTCGACCGGGATTGAAAAGAGGCAGAACACGCCGGTCCAGTCGAGCGTTCGCGGGACGCGCTTAATCGGAGCGATTTCCACGCCGGAATAAATGCCGAGGAGCGGAACCCGGTCCGCCACCGATTCCTGAACCACCACCGCGTCTTCCATGTCGCCGCCGAACTTCGCCGCCCGGCCGGCGCAGTCGATGTAGAAGGCGAACACCGGCCGTCGGTTCTGGCCGGCGGCGCGGGTAAAGAGGTTTTCAATCTTCGGGGAGATGTATTCGAGGTCGAGGCTTCGGTACATCAGGCGGAATTCGGTTCCGGCCACCATGTCGGATTCGAACATGGTGATGCCCTGCCGGTGTTCGTCGATGGCGAGGCAGAGGCGGTTGGCGTAGCTGCTTTCTTCCTTGCCGCTCGGGTCACGGTTGACGCCGAAGATGATGAAGAACGGGAACTCCTCCACCGGCAGCGACGGCTGAATCTGGGACGCCATGTAGGACAAGGCGGGTTGGTTGTCGATTTCAAGAATGGTCTGGCCGTCGGACTTCGTGACGGTGTAGGTTTTCCCGTACGGCCGGCAGCCGTGGAGAATGCAGCTTTCCAGTTTCATGGCGCCGGGGAAGGAAATGGCCATGGCGAAGCTGCTTTGCACCTTGTTCCCGGTCCAGAGCCACGACGGTGACAATTCGTAATCGCCCTGCAGGCCGGCGCCGACCATGTCCGGCGGCAGATAGCCGAGCGCCTGCTCCAGGCCGGCCAGGAGCGGCGTGGCGAGGTTGAGGTTGACGCCGAGTTCGTTCCGGTTGATGGCGTCGTAGAGGAGCATTATCGGCGTGCCTTTTTCATAGCCGGATTCTTTTAACTCATTGCCGAGGCTGGTGCCGATGAGATTTTCATTGCCTGCCAGGCCGCCCTTGCCGACCATGGTGAGGTTGACGCCGTCCAGCCAGATGGCGGCGACGCCGACCTGGGCGCCGGCGTAGCCGAAGGAGTCGTTTGTAATAACACCGGCCGCGGCGCCGCCGATAACGGGGATGTCGCCGAGGACGGCGGTAATGGCGGCCCGAAGAAAGTTCGGGTTGTGCCGGGCTGTGCAGAAGAGAAGGGCCACGTCCGGATTGCGCCGTTTGGTGCTGGCAAGGGCCTGGTTGGCGGCATGGGTGCCGGCCGTTTCCGCGTCAGGATGTTCGCTGAAACCGACTCGCACGTACATTATGTATCTCCTTATCCGGGCTTATATCTGGTCGCTCCGGCATGTGAACAAAACTTTTGGGCGGCTGGGCCGTAACTATTCATTGTACATTAATGTGGTTCGAGTCAAAATGGATAATCGTAATCGACCCGGAGGACATCTTGCATGATTCGCTATCCTATAGCCTGTGGCTTCGCCCTGTTTTTCCTGTGCGGAATTGTCGGTGCGCTCGAGTTCGTCGACAAATTGCCCATCAATCTCGGTTTTCAACTCGGATTTGCCATCCGAGTCGTGCCGAGTCGCGAGGACCGGTCCGCCGTTCTCGGCCTCGGCGTTACGGTGGACAAGGTTTATTCCGACAAAAGAAAGATGCTGTCCGTCAACGGCGCCATAACCAATTATAATAGTGTACCGGTAGAAAACATCGCCATGGACTTTGCGGTCAACAGTTACCTGGAGACCGGGTTCAGCCGGGGAAGGGCGGACGTGACGCCGTCCACCATACCGCCCGGCGGCACGGCGAGGTTTTCCGCCTACATTTTCCTGCAAAGCGAAAAACCTAAATTCGCCATGTACACCATTACCGCACAATCGCCGTTGCTTCCGGACGAGGCGGTCATTGTCGATTATCCGCCGGACTATATGACAGAATACACGCCGGAAGCGGGAACCGGTTTTATCTTCAACATCGGTGAGCCGGTGGATGCCTGGACGGAACCGTCGGAGACAATACTGACCGACGAGGATTTACAGGTTACGGAAGAGGCTGGCGTCGGCGACCGATGAAGACTTTCCGCTCACCATATTTTCTTCCAATTAAAAAACGCTCCCGACCAGGAATGGTATGGGAGCGTTTCTTCACCTCGTGATAAATCATATTTGACGGGCGAAACGTATTTATAGGTCAATCCGCTTTCCTTCGGCCGCCGACCAGTACGCCGCGTACAAAAGCTTTGTCGTGTCGTAGGCCAGGGTGAAATCGGATTGCGGCTTCCTGCCGGTAAGGACGCATTCGGCGAAGTCCTGGAATTCGTCGGTGTAGCCGCGAAGGATCTCATCCACGACAAACACGTCCTGCCAGCCGATTTTCATCGGAAGCATTTCGCCGAGGACGACATTGTCCAGACCGTTTTCGTCCAGCATGTACGAGCGCATGGCGCCGGGCGGGGTGATGTTGCAGACCAGGGTGGCGTCGTTCGCGTAGACATTGACGTAATTGACC
>JAJQFC010000266.1 GCA_021201355.1 Planctomycetaceae bacterium
ACTGAAGGTATGGTTTGAACCGTCCGTGTATTTGAATTATTGGTCTTTTCCAAATTTCGACGTGCCATGGAGTGCATGATGTCCGAGTGCAGCAATCAATACATCTTTTCCCTGTTGTGCCGCGAAGTCGTTCCGGCCCTCGGTTGTACCGAACCGGTCGCGGTCGCCCTCGCTGCCGCCATCGCCACCCGTGACCTTGGGCGCGTTCCGGAACGCATCGACGCCCAGGTCAGCGGCAACCTGTTTAAAAACGGCATGGGCGTGATGGTCCCCGGCACCGGCCGGGCCGGCCTCGACATCGCCGCCGCCGCCGGCGCGCTCGCCGGCAATCCCGATCTCGGCCTCGAAGTCCTCCGGGACGTGACGCCGGAACTCGCCGCCCGGGCGGCGGAACTGGTCGATTCAGGCGCGGTGGCGGTTGAATTGTCGCCGACGGAAAAAACCTTGTACGCCGAGGTGACGGTCCGGTCCGGCCGTGACGCGGCCAGAACCGTTCTCGAGGACGCCCACACCAACGTCACCCGCCGGGAAAAGAACGGCGCCGTCCTCTTCGAATCCCACACCGCCAATGTCTCGCCGGAATGCACCGGGGACGACGAATGGCCCCTGTCCATCGCCGCCATCTGGGACTACGCCGCGAACGCCCCGGCCGAGGCACTTGAGTTCATGAAACAGACGGCGCAGTTGAACGCCGCCGCCGGCGACGAAGGCTTGCACGGCGAATACGGCCTCCAGGTCGGGAAAAGCCTCATTCCCCACGCGAACGACATCCTCGGGGACGACGCGGCCTCCTACGCCGTCCGCCTCACCGCCGCCGGATCGGATGTCCGCATGGCCGGAGCGATGATGCCGGTGATGTCTAACTCGGGGAGCGGCAACCAGGGCCTCGCCTGCACCCTTCTGGTCGTCGCCATCGGCCGCCTCATCGGCGCCGACGCCGACCACGTGGCGCGGGCGCTTCTCGTCAGCCATTTGGTGTCAATCCACATCAAACATTTCGTCGGCAAACTGTCCGCCCTGTGCGGCGCCATCACCGCGTCGACCGGCGCGTCGTGCGGCCTCGTCCACCTGCTTGGCGGCGACGTCGCAGCGGCCGGGCGGGCCATCCGGAACATGTCGGGCGATCTGGCCGGAATGATCTGCGACGGCGCCAAATACACCTGCGCCCTCAAGGTCGCCTCCACCACCGACGCCGCCATCAAGGCCGCCCGCCTCGCCCTCGCCAACCACGCGCCGGGCGCTGACAACGGCATTGTCGACGACGACGCCGAATCCAGTATCCGCCATCTCGCCACCCTGGCGATGGACGGCATGGCCCATACGGACAAGGTCATCCTCGATATTATGATTGATAAAAAACACAAGCACGATTCCTCCCGCCTCACGGCGAAGGACGGCCAATGACCGACCACGGCGCGGGGGAGGGCGGAACGGTTATCGTCCTCCGGCCGGGCGCCCTCGGCGACGTCCTCGTTACCCGGGCCGCCCTCCGGTACCTGAGAGCCGTCGTGCCGTATGCGGAGGTCGTTCTGGTGGCGCCGGGGGAGCAGGGGCGTTTTCTCACCCGACCCGGATGGGCCGACCGGAGCGTGGACTGGGATGCGGCCTGGCTTTCCTGGTTGTTCTCGGCCAGTCCGGATTGCCCGCCCGAGCGACTTACCGAACTGTTCCGAACGGCGCGGCTGGTTATTGCGTTCACCCAAACCGGGGAAGACGCGGCGGACGACAGGTTCGTCCGGCAGGTGGGCCGGTTGACTGCCGCGCCCGTGTTCCTGGCGCCGTCACGGCCTTTCACCAATGGACGCGACGTCTATGTCGGACAGGAACGGCGAATTGATGCCTGGCTCCTCGAGCATGTCGCTGTCGCCGTGACGGGCATGTCCGGGTTTGTCCCGTTGGCCGAACCTGAAAACGGTCCGGTTCGGAAATGTTCCCTTCTGGCCCGTGTGCCGGTGGCGGAACCGTCTCCGGAAATGGTGCCGTTTGTTCCGGGAAAACGGTATCTGGCTATTCATCCCGGTTCCGGCAGCAGGAGGAAGAATTGGGCGCTGGAACGGTTTGCCGCCGTGGCGGCGGCGCTCCGGCCGGAGGTTGTGGACGGGGTGGTCGTCACCGCCGGCGAAGCGGACGGCGATGCCGGATCCCGGCTGGCCGGATTGATTCCGGGATCGGTGCTGGCGGAAAAACGCGGTCTGGCGGATATCGCCCGGATTCTTGCGCATGCCGCCGTATACGTCGGGAACGACAGCGGCGTCAGCCATCTTGCGGCCGCTGTCCGGCCCGAGGCCACTGACGGCGGTCCGGCCATGGTTGTCCTTTTCGGCCCGTCCGATCCGGCGATATGGTGCCCGCGCGGAGCAGTGCCGGTGCACTGCGGCGCCGACATGAAGGATATACCCGTTGACGCCGTGGTGGCGGCGGTGAAGAAGGCCGTTCCTGGCGGCGGTTCGGCAAAAAGCGGGACAGAATTATCTTGACAAATCCGCCGGGAACCACACAATAAGACTTCCCAGACGCGGCCTCGGTGCCGCGTTTTTTGAATTACCGAATCCGCCCTGTCCCAAACCAGAAGCGGAGAGATGCCGGAGTGGTCGAACGGGCACGCTTGGAAAGCGTGTGTACGGGAAACTGTACCCAGGGTTCGAATCCCTGTCTCTCCGCCATTTTATTCAACGCCGAGGCCCGCTA
>JAJQFC010000024.1 GCA_021201355.1 Planctomycetaceae bacterium
GTCCGACATGCCGTCCTTTAACGACAACCACCCGGCGATTTCGGAGGAAAGCGCCGCCTTCGGCGGCGCCCGTCCCGGCGCGCCGCAGCCCACCCTGTCCTTTGGCGGTCCGGCCGAACCCGCGCCGACGACGCCTTCCTGGTCCGACCCGATCGGCACCCCGGCCCCGGCTCCGCTCGGCCTGACGCCGGGCGAACCGGCCACGCCACCGGCCGATGCGGCCGCCGGTCCCGGCCTCGGGTTCGACTTCGACCTGGCCGCGCCCGCTCCCGGTCCGGTTCCGCCACCGGCTGCTTCTTCCCCGGCCGCGCCGGCTCCGGCGCCCGACATGGGATTGGGGATCGGGTTCGATTTCGCGCCGCCGCCAACCGGCCAGGCCGGGCCGACAGCCGGCCCCGCCGTGTCACTCGGCCTTGAACCGGCGCCGGCGCCCCTCAGCGCCGAGCCGACGGCCGATACGGCCCCGGCCCCGTCGATACCGCCCCTGGCCCTGTCAGACGATCACATAAAACCCGGTTCGGAAGACAAGACCGTGGTCGGCCTGTCGCCGTTCGCCCGCGACGCGGACAAATTGCATATCCCGTCGCCGACGCCCCACGTTCAGCCCGAACCGGCGGCGGCGGCCGGGCCGGACGCCAAACCGGCTATCGCCCCGGCGCCCGAACCGCTGCCGTCACCGGCTCCGGTTCCGGAAACCGCAAAGGATCCGACCGCCGGCGGCGACAAGACAGAACCGGGCGGCACCACCGTCCTTATTCGCTATACCTGCCCGAAATGCAAGACCCAGGGCATGCAGGCGGTGGACAAGGTCGGCACCGTCGTCAATTGCTCGAACTGCGGCAAGGCCATGCGCCTTGTCATGAAAAAATAACCCAGTGCGTCCAAGCCGAATCGTACCGGTTCCGTCGCCCGCTGATGCGGTCCCGCCGGTCGTTCGAACGCCGTAACCACAGACCGCTTCCGCGGCCGTTGTCACGCGTTCGAATCCGCCTGGACAATGACGAACCCGGGCAGCGGCGGCACGCACCAGGCAACGCCGAAACGCGGGCGAACGGAGTCGCGGTCTTACATGAAAAATCAAAACCAACAGTTCAAATCGCGCCTCGGCGTCTGGCTTCCGTTCGGGCTGTGGCGAATAGACTGGTATTTCATTCGCTTTTACGTCCGTACTTTCCTTATCATCCTCCTTGCCCTGGCCGCCCTCGTCGCCATCGGCGACATGTTCCAGCGCTTTGACGATTTCGTCATGCTGGCCCGCCGGGAAAACCAGGATCTATTACAGGGCGTCGTCACCTTCCTGAAGTACTACGGCACCTGGGTGCCGCAACTGGTGTTCCAGTACATGCTGCCGGTCACCATGCTCGTCGCCGCCTCCATCACCGCCACCGCCGCCTACGCCGGGCCCCAGGGGAACAACGAATACACCATGCTCCGGTCCGCCGGCGTGCCGGTCCTTCGCGCCTTCTTTCCCCTCATTTTCCCCGCCGTCCTCGTCGCCGCCACCTTCCAGGGGACGCGCGACCTCTACCTTCCGTCCATGGTCCGGCAGGCCAACGTCATCGGGAATGCGCTGAAATCCCGGACGTCGAACCCGACCAGCGTCACCATGATCCAGGGGAACACCATCCAGACCGCCGCCATCGGCTGGTTTTCCCTGGACGCCGTCGCCCATAACCTCATTCTCGAGGTCCGGGACACGGAAGCGTTCCAGCGCGGCGACACCGCCAGGGGAGACAACGACTTCGTCGCCTACCGGGCCGCCAGCGCCAGGCTCGAGGCGATACCCGATTCGGAACTGCACCAGTGGGTGCCTCTGGACCGGGCCGAGGTCCACACCTACACCCGGTTCGCCCGGAAGGCCGAACCGTGGGTCAGGCCGGTCGTCACTTCGATTACCCCGGCCATGATCGAACGCCAGCCCCTTGGCGACGCCGTCAGCAGTTGGCGCGACCTCCTCCTCATGGAAGAAGACAACCCCGGCGCCCGGTTCGAAATGCACTGGCGGCTGGCCGATCCGGTGGCCTGCTGCCTCCTCATCCTTTGGGGGACCGGCCTGTGCATGGGCCGGATGCTCAGGGGATCGAACGCCAGCTTTATCCAGTCCATCGCCCTCTCGATGTTCGCGGCGGCCCTGTTCTACATCTTCCGCCTGGCCGGGCGGACCCTGTGGGAATCCGGCACCCTGACCCCGGTGGAAGGCGTCTGGTATCCCCTCCTCGCCGCCGCCATCGTCGCCCTCCCCATCGCGCTCTGGATGGAACGCTGATGGCCGGCGCCACCGTCACCGCCTTTGTCATGACCCGGAACGAAGAGGAAATGCTCCCCCACTGCCTTTCACGGCTGACCTGGGCGGACGAGATCCTCGTCATCGACTCCCATTCCACCGACGCCACCCCTGACATCGCCCGGTCCTTCGGCGCCCGCGTCATCGACCGGGACTTCGCCGGGTTCGGCCCGACCTGCAACTTCGGCCAGGACGAAGCCGCCTCGGACTGGGTTCTCCACGTCGACGCGGACGAACTGGTCTCGACCCGCCTCCGGGACGCGGTGCGCCGGACCGTCGCCGCCAGTCCCGCCGCCGACATTTTTTCGGTGCAACGCGACAGCGTCGTCTTCGGCCGCCGCCTCAAGTCGTCGGCCTGGTCGGGGGAGTGGCTGCCCCGGTTGTGGCGGCGGGGCGTCCTCCGGTTCGAGGGGGTGGTGCATCCGAAACCGCTTCTCGAGAACCGGCCGGTGGAACGGCTGGACGGCGTCCTCCTCCATTACCCCTACCGGTCGGTGGCGAAATACTTCGAGAAGTCGGAATCCTACTCCACCCTCTGGGCTGAAAAAGCCGGGGACAAGGGCCGGCGGAGCGGCATCGCCAAGGCGGCGGCGTCCGGCGTGTGGCGGGTATTTCACGACTACTTTATCCGCGGCGGCATCCGGGACGGCCGGGTCGGCCTCCTCCTGGCCCTGACCGGGGGTATGCACACCTTCACCAGGCATATAAAACTGTGGGGGATGGAACATGCGGCCGAACTGGGCCGCGTTGACGAGGAGATTGACGCATGAAACTGGACGACGCGGACAAGGCGGTTCTCGCCGATCTCGCCCGCCAGGCCCTGCGGGCGGCGGTGTCGGGGGACGATTTCACCCCGGACGACCCCGGACGGGACCAGCTTGACAGCCGGGGCGGGGTATTCGTCACCCTCCGGACCCACGGCGATCTCCGGGGCTGCATCGGCTGTTTCACCTCGGACAATCCGCTGTGGCGGACCGTTCCCGAATACACCCGCCTTTCGGCCCTCGAAGACCCCCGGTTCGTCGGCCGCCGCCTCACCGCCCGCGATTTTCCAGAGGTGGAAATGGACATCTCCGTCCTGAGCCCGCTGGAACCGTGTTCCGATCCGGACGGCATCGTCCTCGGAAAACACGGCATTTACGTCAGGCAGGGCCGTCAGTCCGGCTGTTTCCTGCCGTCGGTGGCGACGGAGACAGGCTGGAACGTCGAAGAATTCTGGTCCCACTGCTGCCGGGAAAAAGCCGGCCTGGCGGCCGACGCCTGGCGGCACCCGGAGACGGAATTATTTGTCTTTACCGCCGATGTGATTGACTGTCCGGCATAGGTGCTGCGCCGTCGCGACCGGTTCCCGTTATTCGTCACGGAACGGCATCGCGCCGACCCCGACGACGGGAACGTCAGGTCGTAACCAACGCCAACGGACAATGCCGCCACCCGGACGCCGACGGGACGGTGTCGTGGTTCTCTCTTTCTCTATTATACGTGATATCGTGGTTCGGTGGGATATGGGGGTCGACTGTCGGTCAGTCGATGCCGCCGAAGCGGCTCTGGATGAGTTGGACGAGGGAGGAGACGGCCTCCTCGGCATCGGGGCCGTCCGCGGTGATTTTGACCGTTGAGTCTTGCATGGCGCCGAGGGCCATGAGTTGCATGATGCTCTTGCCGTCGGCCGTGACGTCGTCAACCTGGACGATGATGTTCGCCGTGTATTCGCGGGCCTTTTGCATGAACTGGGTGCTGGGACGGACATGGAAGCCGTATTTATTGAGAATTTTCGTCTCGGCTGTGACTTCTGCCACGGGTGACCCTTTCGTTCTATGAGACAACACTCCCTATCCGGCCCATGTGCCGGTCCGGGGCCGTCCACCGCATCATGATACCATTGCCAATCGCACCGGTACAACTCCGCCGGCGCACCGCGCCGTCTCCGGCATTGCGTATCATGCATATCTGGTGGGGGCGGCGGGACTCGAACCCGCACGACCGTTACGGCCAAGGGATTTTAAATCCCTTGCGTCTGCCATTCCGCCACGCCCCCCAATAGGCCACGTTCCATGTCGGTGGAGATAAAATAGTATACTGATTAAACTGGCGAGGGAAACATATTCTCGGAAAGTGTAACCGATTCCCGACCGGCTGGCCGCGACCGGTTGCCGCGTCGCCATAACCCTTTTTCCGGCCGGAATGTTTGACTTGAAAAACACCCGCGCCCGCTTCCTCGCGGGCGGAGGCTCACCGGCTGCATACTGAGGAAAAAACGGCACCATCAGGTGAAAAGACCACTGTCCACCTTTCCGTCCGGCCGGGGGAGTATGGACAGCCGGATGACGCTCCGCATCGGCGGAGGCCTTACTTGCCCGCCGCCATTTCGTCCCGCGCCTGCCGAAACGGCGCCAGCACCCGGACCATGTCGTCGGGGAGCGGCGCCTCGAACGACAACCGTTCGTCCCGGCACGGGTGGCGGAACGACAGCCGCGCCGCGTGGAGGGCCTGACGGTCCAGGACCACGCCGCCGGGCGGGAACACGCCCCGCGCTTCACTGTGGCGGTACAGGGACAAGGCCCGACTGACCTCGCCCTCCGTCAGGACGGATCGCCGGCCATAGTCCTTGTCGCACAGGACGGGCGAACCGACATGGGCCAGGTGGACCCGGGCCTGGTGGGTCCGGCCGGTCTCGAGGCGGCATTCGACCACGGCAACGGCGCCGTAGTTCTCCACCGTCTCGTACCGGGTCAGGCTCCGGCGTCCGCCCGACTTCATCATGGTGTGGAGCTTCCGGTTCCGGACCGATCGGCCGATATTCCCTTCCACCGTGCCGGACAACGGCCGGGGCGACCCTTCCGTGATGGCGATATAGATCTTTTCCACTTCCCGGGTCATAAACTGTTCCATCAAACCGGCATGGGCCGGATCGTTCTTCGCCGCGACGAGGCAGCCGCTCGTGTCCATATCGAGGCGATGGACGATTCCCGGTCTGATCACCCCGCCGATTCCGGACAGGCTGTCCGCGTAATGGTGAAGAAGGGCATTTACGAGGGTGCCGCTCTGGTGACCCTGGGACGGATGGGTGACGATGCCCGGGCGTTTGTTCAGGACGACGATGTCGTCGTCCTCGTACAGGATGTCCAGCGGGATGTCTTCCGCCACGGCGGCAAGCGGTTCTGGGGCCGGGACATGGACCTCGACCAGTTCGCCGCCCTTCAGTTTCATCGACGGTTTGACCACGGCTTCGGCTATCCTGACATCGCCGTGATCGAACAGTTTTTTCAAATACGTCCGTGAAATGCCCGGCAGTTCCCGGGCCAGTGTCTGATCAAGCCGCTGGCCCGCTTGGTCGGCGGGTATGGCGAGGCGGTGGAAGTGTTCGGCCGAATTGTCCGGATTCATCGGTTGCATGTTTCCTCGCTCCGTGGGATATGGTATTATGTCGGCAGTCGGTTTTCATTTCCATTTTAAAAAGTGGCCGGCCGCCTGTCACGTCAGGATACCGTTATGCGTACTGCGCTTATTTCCGATGTCCATGCCAACCTCCCCGCCCTCGAAGCGGTCATGCTGGATATCGAGCGACACCGCCCGGACGAAATCATCTGCCTCGGCGATACTGTCGGCTATGGCCCGCAACCGGCCGAATGCCTCGCCATCGTCCGGGAGCACTGTTCCACCGTCCTTATGGGGAACCACGAGCACGCCGTCCTCTACGGCGCCGAACAGTTTACCCCCCTGGCCCAGGTCGCCATCGACTGGACCGCCCGCGTCCTCCACAACTCGGACACGTTGGATTACATGAGTTCACTATCCTGCGAATACCGCCGGGACAACCTCCGGTTCGTCCACGGCTCCATCCGGAACCCCCTCCTCGACTATGTCCGGGAAGCCGACAGTCCCTGGGCCTTCTTCCACCTGGTGCGGACCCTTCAGGACGAATTCAAGGATTTCAACATCTGTTTTGTCGGCCATAACCACCGCGCCTTCCTCGGGACAGAGGTCGGGTACATTTTCCCCCACGACAACGCGCCGGTGTCGAAAACGAACTTCCACATAGGCGACGAAAAGGCCTATGTCTCCATCGGCTCCGTCGGCCAGCCCCGGGACGGCGACTGGCGGTCAAGCTGGGTGATGTTCGACGGTTCGGACGTCGAATTCCACCGGGTCGAGTACAACCGTGAACTAACGATAAGCCTTATCCAGAAGGCCGGTCTGCCCGAATTCCTGGCCGAACGGCTCCGCTTCGGAAACTGACTCCGGACGCGGCAGGCCTGTCCACGCCCGTCCGGCGCTGTAAAACCGCCGACCGTCACGCCGTGCGATTCTCCTCCCGAGTGTGCCTGTTCCGGGTTGAACCGCGTCGCACAGGTTATCCGGATCGTCTGATGATAAACCAGACAGTATCCTGTTGCCATGGCTTTGGAAAAATATAAAATAATTTATTCCGGGACGGTGTTATACTTGGATCGGCTTTGCCCCGCGCCTTGATCAACCTGACGCCGGTATCTCGCAGGGCATTTCGTGACGTACAACGATGTAAACAACGCCAATCGCCAAACTGTCCGCTTCCACGGATCGAACGGGATCGTCACTTGGATAAAACCAGACTACCCATCGCCCAGGTTGTGCCTGGCATGAAGTTGGCCGAGCCCATCACCAACTCCGGCGGCATCACGCTCATGCCGGCGGGTATACGGCTGACGCCGATGTTCATTGCCAGAATAAAAAAATGGGGCATCGAATTCCTCGACGTCATCCCGGACAAAAAAAAAGGAAAACGTCGCCGCCGCCGAGCCGGCGCCGACGACGGTCAGGCCGCGAACGGCCGAGACGATCACCGCCGACCAGGAGGATTTTGCCCGCGCCGTCGTCCGGGAAATCAGCGGTCCGTTCGTGAGCGTGCGGGACAACGAGACAATGATGCTCCTCCGCGCGTCGGTCCTGAAACGCCTTATCCAGCACGGCCGCCACGGCATTGTCAATGTTCTCAGGCGCTACCCGGCTGAGTCGGACGAACCACCGGCGGAGGAACGGTAATGGCCTTGGACGCCGCCCGCCTGCGGGCCACCATCGAATCCATCACCGATCTCCCGACGCTTCCCGTGGTGGTGGCGAGAATCACCACACAGATTGCCAACCCGAGCACCAACGCCGCCGATATCGGAAAGCTTATCGAGCAGGACCAGGTCCTCACCGGCAAAGTGCTCCGCCTCGTGAACAGCGCCTACTACGGTTTCCCGAAACAGATCAAGTCCATTCAGCACGCCGTCGTCATTCTCGGTTTCAGCAAGGTGAAGACAATTATCATAACGGCGTCGGTTTTTGGCGCTTTTAAAGGGAAAAAAGGCGTCGGCCTCGATCTCCGGCGCTTCTGGCAGCATTCCCTCGGCGTCGCCATCTGCTCCAAGGTCGCCGCCGAAGTGCTCGGCGTTCCCCACGCCGCCGAAGACGCTTTTGTCGGCGGCCTCCTCCACGATATCGGCAAGGTGGTGATGGACCAGTACCAGCCGACCATCTACACCCCGATTGTCGACTACGCCCTGAACAAGGGGATTCTCCTCAAGACCGCCGAGGAAGAGGTCATGGGTATCAATCATGCCACCATCGGCGAATGGATAATGGAAAAATGGCGGTTGCCGCCGGTCATCGTCCATATGGTGGCCGAACACCACAAGCCGAATTCCACCTCGGAACGGCGGGAACTGATAACCGCCATCCACCTCGGCGACATCCTTGCCCGGGCCATCGGCATCGGGAGCGGCGGCGACAAGCGGATTCCGGTCATCGACCCCACGGTGGCGACGAACCATTCCATGGACGGGGCGTTTTTCGACGACATTGTCAGACGCTGCATTACTGAGATGGCCAAGGTCGAGGACTTTTTCAGCCTCATTGTGTCGAACGAGTAACATGGCGGAACCGCTTCCGGGAGGGCCGGCCGGCCGGCTGCCCGCCCGGGCTTTGTTTTGTATCAGTGGCGGTATGGCGTTTGGAATAGTATACGATGGATTGCTTTTCCGTTTGAAATATGCACGATGGAATCTGTAGAGCGACCGGTCGTGCCGCCGCCGCCATCGTCGTTACCGGCACTCGGCGTCGGTCCGCCGCAGCCGTTCGGTCGACGCGCAAGGCAGATGCCGCCAACGTCGCACAAGACCCTCGGCGTCGGTGGTCGGAGCACGGAGTCCATAACCGCTCGCTCCGGACATAAAAATATTCGGCGCCGAGTAGGATACGTATTAATTGATCGGGCCGGCTGAATCAGCAATCGCCGGCGTACCCATGACAACGGGTTAAAGGTTTTATGCCAGACGCAGCCGCAAACGGGAATGTGGAATCCGGCGGGTCCTCGGACGAGGTCGTGCGGGAACTCACGCAGAAGCAGCAGGACCTCACCGAGGCCATGCAGCGGCTTATCCGTTTCCAACGCCAGACCCTCGTCCTTAAAAACGCGCCGTCCATCGATTCCGCCCTCGACACGATGGAATCGCTTTTAATCGAAGTTATCGATTTCGCCTACGCCAGCCTCCAGTACCGGTCGGAAAACGGCATCTTTTCGCCGCTCCGGCAGATTTGCCCGGACGATATCCACCTCGACTATCCCCTTATGGAATGGGTCATGGGCACGCAGGAGGTGTCTGTCCTGCCGATAGACATCCACATGGAGGACTGCAACCTCCGGTCGCTCCTCTTCCTGCCGTTCGGGTTCCACCACATCATGCTTCTCTGGCTCGAACAGGATACCGACGCCTTTACCCAGGAGCAGGAGGCGCTCCTCTCCATCCTGTCCCGGGAGATGGCGTCCGTCCTCGATTCGCACCACTACCGGATCAGGCTCGAAAAGACCAGGGCGGCAATGTCCGACATTATCGAATCGGTCCCGCTCGGCCTCCTTGCCCTCGATCACTAGGACAAGGTGCAGATGATCAATTCCACCGCCGAGATCGCCCTCGACATCCGCCGTCAGGACGCGGTCGGCGCCGACTTCCACGAGGCGCTTCCGGAAAAGGTCGCCGACCTCATAGACAACTTGGAAAACACCGGCAGCATCGAGGAAGCCGAACTCGCCATCAACAAACCGGGCCGGGACAGCCAGTACCTCGGCCTCACCATCTCGCCGATGCGGAGCGAGGACGGTTCCAGCAAGTCCGGGCAGGTCGTCGTCTGCCGCGACCTCCAACTGTCCCGGGAAGTCCAGAAGCTCCGCGAACTGGACGCGATGAAAAACGACTTCCTCTCCCTCGTCACCCACAAACTGCGGACGCCCCTGACGTCCATCATGGCCTATTCGGAAACGCTCCTCATGGACGAGGAAGGCGAGGTTCCCGGGGAGTGGCGGGAATACATCACCATCATCCATTCCGAAGGCCGCCGCCTCTGCCGCCTCATTGACGACGTCCTCGATCTCACCCGCATGGAAGCGGGCAAGATGTCGTACGACTACGAGACGCAGGATCCGAACGAGATCATCGGCGCCGTCGTCATGTCCCTGACGCCGCAACTCGAGGAAAAATGCCACCACCTCGAACTCGATCTGGACGAAAACGTCGGCGACTGCCGCCTCGCCGTCGACCGGATTACCCAGGTCTTGACGAACATCTTCAGTAACGCCATCAAGTACACCGACGCCGGCGGCACCATCGTCATTTCGTCGAAGCGGGCCGAACCGTTCCCGGAATCGTCGACCCCGACTCTCCTCATCACGGTGAAGGACAACGGCATCGGCATTGCGCCGGAAAATCTGGACCGGGTGTTTTCGAAATTCGAAATGGTGGAATCGGTTAAGCACCACACCTCGGGGACCGGCCTCAGCATGGCCATCTGCCGGCAGATTGTCGAGGAAGGCCACGGCGGGAAAATCTGGCTCGAAAGCGAACTTGGCCACGGCACCACGGTGAATGTGCAGATTCCGGTGGCATGAAGCACAACCGCCGATGCGCAAACAATGCCGGATTTCACAAAAAAGGCGGCCCGAAGGTTCGGGGCCGCCTTTTTTTTAAGTATTGTCATATGCTTTACGGGATGGTGGTGCGTATGCCGCCTTTCGGCTCCGACCGGCAATCGTCGTGTCTTTACCCCATCGTAAGAAAGGCCTCTTCGGCGTTATAACTCGACCGGACAAACGGCGAACAGGCCACCGCCTTGAAGCCGAGGCCCCGGAGTTCCTGTTCCAGATCGGCGAACTCCTCCGGCGTGACAAAACGTTCGACCGGGAGCGTTCGGGCCGAACGGGGCTGAAGGTATTGGCCGACGGTGATGCTGTCGACGCCGACGTCACGAAGGGCGACGGCCGCATCGACTATTTCCTCCAGTTCCTCGCCGAGGCCGACCATGAGGCCGGACTTTGTCACCACGTCGGGCTGGCGTTCCTTGGCGAAGTCGAGAAGGGCCAGGCTCCGGTCGAAATCCGCTTCCGGCCTGACCCGATCGTAGAGCCGTTCAACCGTTTCGAGGTTGTGGTTGTAAACGTCCGGCTTCGAATCGACCGACACCGCCCACGCCTCCTCGTCGCCCCAGAAATCGGGAACGAGAATCTCCACCGTCGTTTCGGGACTTTCCGCTCGTATCGCCGCCACCGTCGCGGCGAAGTGGGTTGCGCCGCCGTCCGGGAGGTCGTCCCGGGTGACGGACGTGATGACGGCATGTTTAAGGCCGAGGCGGCGGACCGCCTGGGCCAGGCGGGACGGTTCTTCCGCATCGAGAGGGCCGGGCGTCCCCGACTCCATGGCGCAGAACCGGCAGGACCGGGTACAGAACGGACCCATCAGGAGAAAAGCGGCCCGGCCCCGGCTTTTGCAGTCGAGGCTGTTCGGGCAGCGGGCGCCGCGGCAAACCGTGTCCAGGCGCAATTCCTCGAGGCAGGCGTCGACCGCGTCCTTGCCGGAACCGGCGGGGATGGATTTCTTGAGCCACGGCGGCAGTCGGCGGATCTCCCGTTTCACCTCGGCTTCGTCCGTCATGTTGTTTAGTGGAGCGTTGTCACCGGCACCGCCGGTGGCGCTCCCCGTGCCGTGGCCCGTTATATTTGCCGCAGCGTTTTTCCTGCCGTTTGATCGTTCCGACATCGGGGTCTATTCCCATTCAATCGTGGCCGGCGGCTTCGACGACACGTCGTAGACGACGCGGTTGACGCCCTTCACTTCGTTCGTGATGCGGCGGGAAATACGGCGGATAATCCCGTAGGGAATCTCCGCCCAGTCCGCCGTCATGCCGTCTTCCGATTCGACAAGGCGGAGGGCGGCGACGCTTTCGTAGGTCCGTTGATCCCCCATTACGCCGACCGACGCGGTGGACAGGAGAACCGCGAACGCCTGCCACAATTTCCGGTACCAGCCGGCGGAGTGGATTTCCTCGAGGACGATGGCGTCGACCTCCTGGAGGGTGGCGACCCGTTCCGCCGTCACTTCGCCGATGATGCGGACGGCAAGGCCAGGACCGGGGAAGGGGTGGCGGCGCAGTTCGTCTTCCGGAATGCCGAGGGTGACGCCGAGTTCGCGGACCTCGTCCTTGAAGAGTTCGCGGAGCGGTTCGACCAGTTTCAGCCCCATCTTTTCCGGCAGGCCGCCGACGTTGTGGTGGCTCTTGATGACGGCGGCGCCGCCGCTCCCGTAAGCGCCGGACGATTCGATGACGTCCGGGTACAGGGTGCCCTGGCCGAGGAAGCCGACGCCTTCGATCCGCTTCGCCTCCTCCTGGAACACCTCGACAAACACCCGGCCGATGGTTTTCCGTTTTTCCTCCGGATCGACCACGCCCTTCAGTTCCTGGAGAAAGCGGTCGCCGGCGCGGACGCCGATGATGTTGAAGCGGTTGCCGTAGCGGGACATCACCCGTTCGAACTCGCCCTTCCGAAGCAGGCCGTTGTCGACGAATATGCAGGTCAGTTTGTCGCCGAGGGCTTCGGCGAGAAGGACGGCGGCAACGGTCGAATCAACGCCGCCGGATATGCCCATGACCGCCTTCGAGTCGCCGACCAGTTCGCGGGCGGAGCGGATGGCGGTCTCGGAAAAGTCCGACATCACCCAGTCGCCCTTGCAGCCGCAAACGTTGTAGAGGAAGTTCTCGAGAATTTCTCCGCCGAGCGGCGTGTGGTGCACTTCCGGGTGGAACTGGAGGCCGTAGAAATTACGCTCCGGCATGAAGAAACCGGCGTGCGGGCAGTCTTCGGTGGCGAGGAAGTCGATACTGTCCGGCGGCAGTTCGTTGACCCGGTCGCCGTGGCTCATCCAGACGTCGAAGGTTTTCGGGAGGCCGTTCGCGAGAGGGGCTTTGGCGATGACCGTGGCCGTGGCGCGGCCGTATTCCCGGATGCCGGACGGGCCGACGTCGCCGCCGAGGGAGCGGGCCATCAACTGGGCGCCGTAGCAGATGCCGAGAATGGGGACGCCCAGGTCGAAAATCTTCGGATCGCACTGGGGCGCGTCCTTGTCGTAGACGCTGTTCGGTCCGCCCGAAAGGACGATGGCGCACAGGCCTTCCGACTTGATCTCGTCAGCCGAAATGGTGCCGCTGTAGAGCCGGGAATAGACGCGCTGCTCGCGCAGGCGGCGAACGATAAGGCCCGTGTATTGGGAGCCATAATCGAGAACGGCGACGGTCTGGAACACGGTGATTCTCCTTTACCTCTCTTGATGGATATGGATTCACGGAAAAACGCGTCCGTGGAAAAAATACATTCGCTGCCGGGACGGCGGCGGCGCCGACCCGGTCGCGGACACTGCGGGTCGGCGTTATTTGGAAAATTTGTCCGCCGCGTCAATGAACGCCAGAAACAGCGGATGCGGCCGGAGCGGGCGGCTCTTGAATTCCGGATGGGCCTGGGTGGCGACAAACCACTGGTCGTCGCCGGGAAGTTCAATTATCTCGACAAGGCCGCTTTCCGGGTTCCGGCCGGAGATGCGGAGGCCGAAATTTTCGAGAACGCGCACCTTGTCCGGGTTGACTTCGTAGCGGTGGCGGTGGCGTTCGTCGATAAGATCGGTGCCGTAGGCGTCGCGGGCCTTCGAGCCGACATCGAGGCGGCAGGGCTGGCTGCCGAGGCGGAGCGTGCCGCCCCGGGGCGTCGCCTTGCCCTGGTTGTCGAGAAGCGTGACCCAGCATTGATCCGGGTCGAACTCCTCGCCGTTTTCGTTCCATTCGGCGCTGACCGCGTCCGGCGCGCCGCAGACGTTCCGGGCGAACTCGATAACGGCGCACTGGAGGCCGTAGCAGAGGCCGAGGTACGGCACCTTGTTTTCCCGGGCGAAGCGGATGGCCTTGATTTTCCCGAGGGCGCCGCGGTAGCCGAAGCCGCCCGGCACGACGATGCCGGCAAAATCCCGGAGCATTTCCTCGGCGCCGTCCCGTTCGAGATCCTCGGCTTCAATCCAGGTTAGGTCGAGGCGGGCGTTCCGCGCCGCCGTGGCGTGGAGAAGGGCCTCGTTCAGGGATTTATAGGCGTCGGCCATGGCGGAGTACTTGCCGACGGCGGCGATTTTCACCACCCGTTCCGACTCCACCGCTTCGCAGAACCGCCGCCACGGCGTCATGTCGATGTTCCGGTACGGCAGGCCGAGACGTTCCGACAGGAGGCGGTCGAGGCCCTGATCGTAGAGTTTGTCCGGCACCTTGTAGATTGGCTTGACGTCCGGCACTTCGATGACCCGTTCCGGACGGATATTTGTATGGAGCGCCAGCTTCGCCCGCGCCTCCGGCGTGATGTGGCCTTCGATGCGGCAAAGGAGAAAATCCATGTGGAGGCCGCATTCCCGGAGTTTTTGCGCCGAGTGCTGGGCCGGTTTCGTCTTCAGGTCGCTGCCGCCCGCCAGCATGCCGGGCAGGAGGACGAGGTGGAGAAGGACAGCGTCGCCTTTGCCGCGTTCGAGCATGAACTGGCGGATGGCTTCGACATAGGGCATGCCTTCGATGTCGCCGATGGTGCCGCCGAGTTCGACGAGGGTGACGTCGGCGCCCTGGGAGGCGTTGACGATGGCTTGCTTAATGGCGTCGACGACGTGGGGGATGACCTGGACGGTGTCGCCGCCGTAGGCGCCCTGGCGTTCCCGTTCGAGAACGGCGCCGTAAATCTGGCCGGTGGTGACGTTGGAGCGGCGGCCGAGGGTGACGTCGGCGAAGCGTTCGTAGTGGCCGAGGTCGAGGTCGGTTTCGGCGCCGTCTTCGGTGACGAAGACCTCGCCGTGCTGGTAGGGATTCATGGTGCCGGCGTCGCGGTTGAGATAGGGGTCGAACTTGAGGAACGAGACCGTGAGGCCGCAGCCCCGGAGCAGCAATCCGAGGGAGGCGGAGACGACGCCTTTTCCAAGGGAACTGACAACGCCGCCGGTGATAAAGATAAATTTGCTCATGATGGACGAATCCGCATATGGCCGAGTGTAGAGTACAATAAAATGGGAAACGCAACCGACCGGGCTTTACCCGGTCGACGGAGAAGCTGATTCGGAATAATCTGTCAAGTATAGCCCCGGCGTCACGTTCGCCAAAGAAAAATTCGTCTGCTGCCGATAAATAAGGAGGCGGTTTCACAACCGGTCCTGTCGGGCGACCGACGGAACGGTCACGGGACAGCCACGAAAGCGATCCCGCGCGGTGAGGGGTTACCCCGTAATCGGGCCTGGCCGGCGATGGCCGATGCAGGTCCGGGGAGACGCAGTCATGACGGACAAGGCGCATTTCAGCATCAAAGAACGGCCGGAAACGGACGTGTATGTCACCGACAACGGCTTTATCGGCATCCGCCAGCGCCTTCGCGGCGAGGAGACCCTCATCCTCCTCACCGTTGAAGAAACGGACAAAATCATCGGCTTCCTTCGCGCCAGCGCGAAACAAGTGCTCCGCGACCGGGAACACGCCTCCGCCAACGCCGCGTCGCCCGCTCCCGGAAAGGGCCTCCGATGAAAACCCTCGTCTACAGCACCAGGCCGGACACCCGGTCGACGTTCGACGCGATGAACAGCCGGTTCAACCACCAGCTCGACTATACCGAGGCGAAACTGGCCTCGGAAACCGCCGCCCTGGCACGCGGCTACGAGGCGGTATGCATCTTCGTGAACGACAACGCGAACGCGGACAGCCTGAACGGCCTCGCCGACGCCGGCGTCAGACTGGTCGCGCTCCGCGCCGCCGGGTATAATAACGTCGACCTGGAGGTGGCGGCGCGGCGCGGCCTCACCGTCTGCCGGGTGCCGGCCTACAGCCCGCACGCCGTCGCCGAGCACGCGGTCGCCCTGATCCTGACCCTGAACCGGAAAACCCACCGCGCCCACGACCGCGTCCGGGAAGGAAATTTTTCCCTCGACGGGCTTATGGGATTCGACATGTACGGGAAAACCGCCGGCATCATCGGCACCGGTAAAATCGGGGCGATCGCGGCGGAAATCCTCCATGGCTTCGGCTGCCGCATTCTGGCGTCGGACCCGTACGTTAACCAGTCCATCGTCACCTACGCGACCTATATGCCGGTGCCGGATCTCCTGGCGCAGTCGGACATCGTCAGCCTCCACTGCCCGCTGACGCCGGAGTCGCACCACATGATCAATTTCGACGCCCTCATGAAAATGAAAAAAGGGGCGATGCTCGTGAACACGAGCCGGGGCGGCCTTGTCGACGCCAAGGGCTGCATCGCCGCGCTGAAAATCGGGCAGCTCGGCTACCTCGGCCTCGACGTCTACGAAGAGGAGGGGGATCTGTTTTTCGAGGATCTGTCGAACCAGGTCATCCAGGACGACCTGTTCGCCCGGCTCCTCACCTTCCCGAACGTTCTGATCACCGCCCATCAGGCGTTTTTCACCCGGACGGCGATGGACAACATCGCGGAGACCACCCTCGGCAACCTCACCGCGTTCGCCGACGGAAAACCGGCCAACCTCGTCACGGCGACCGGCGTGAGCGGGCGGAACAAACCGGCGTAAAGAGGGCGGCTCGGGAAGGAGCGGACGGGAACGCCTTGAAAAGCGGAACCGGTGGCCGGAAGCGTGTGAAAATTCGCGAATGCCGGCGTCGGAAGAAAACGACGGAATAGTCGAAATGGATCTCTATGAAAAGCGCTGTCGCCACGGCTCATGGCACTCGGCGCGACGCAGGCGCTTCGGCGTCGGACGCCTCAAAAAAACACCGTACCGGCCGCCGTTGCGGGCTGCCGGTGCGGATTTGTAGAATCCCTCTATGAATAAAAGATGTGGTCGTTACTCCCTAAAAACTAAAGTGACTACTCGATCTTTTCCTCCATTGGGTTTTCGATGGTGTTTCCCGGTGCCAAGTCATTTTGACGCGTGTGGAACCTGGAGTTTTTAAGCATTTTCGTGATAAATCCGAGGTAGTCGCATCCAGTCGCGTACGGGCATTTTCCTCAAACCGCCGGGAAAGATACCTCTATGCTCCTTCCAGCGACTAATCCGGATTATCACGAAATTCTTACAGCGCTTTAGTTGCCACGGGTGTACGTGTTCTCGGACAGGACCGGCATGTTGCCGATTTGCGTGTCGCCGCGGTCGTTCAGCGGTCAGGCGAGCTTCAGCGCCACGGACCGGGGAAGACTGGCGGTGACGGACTGGCCGTCGACTACCGGAATATTGCCGATATTCGCGTCGCCCCTGTCGTTAAGCGGCCGGGCGAGGGCGAGGGCGGTATCCCGGGACAGACCGGCGGTTTCGGGATTGCCGGACAGGGCGGGCGTGGAAACCCCAACGGTGGCGATGAGGGCGGCGGCCATGGCGACCTTGCCGAGACGGGCGATGTGGGAGGTTCCAGACATTGTGATTCTCCTTTTTCCTTGTGGGAGCCTGATAAATGCTTTTTCAGGCCCTGATGGCTGCCCCAACGGCAGCCCGCGGTGGGAGCGCCCTTTTCCGGATTCGGGCGCCCGTTTACCTAATTAGGTAGAGTTCTAACTATTGTTTTTCCTATAAAATTCACTGTCTAACAGGATTCTAACGTCCTTCGGATTATTTTAAGATTTTTCTTCGTTTATAATTCTAGGTAAATGTATAGTCGCGTTAAACCGGCGCATTCGGCCGGGTTACCGACGGCCGGAAGCGACCGCCGCCGCCGCCTTTTTTTTCGAGAGGTCCAAAGAATGGCCGAGTCCGTCCGCTTTTTCACCGAGGCCGCCGTCCAGAACCGGGTCGAGGCGGTCCTCCACCGCACCGATCACGCCATCTACAAGTACTCGAACTTCCTATTCAACCAGATAGGAAGCACCTTCCAGCAGGCCTGCGTCCTCGCCTTTATCCATTTCAACAAGGGCTGCAACCAGCGCGCCATTGAAAAGGCCCTCCAGATCAGGAGCGCCAGCGTCACCGTTCTCCTGAACACCATGGCCGGGAAGGGCATAATCGACAAGACGCGGAATCCGGTGGACGGGCGCGAGGTCATCCTCTCCCTCACGCCGAAAGGAAAACGCGTCTTGACGAAATGCCGCGAGGTCTTCGACACCATCGAGGAGGTTGTCAGCCGGGATATCCCGCCGGAAGATCTCGACACCCTGGCCCGCATCCTGACAAAAATGGCCGACAACTGCCGTCAGGCCGAAGAAATGGGCTGGCACACCATCGAGGATATGGACGATGAACCATAAGGCGGCGTGAGGCGGGTGCGGTTTTTCCTTGACCAATCCCGGCGGTCGGTTACCCTGAATTCTTACCTTAACGGTGTAAGAGAGCATTTCCCTGAACCCCTTTGGAGGAAACCGATGTCAGCCACGTCCATGCTTGATATTGATGAAAATCTCGTCAACGTTCTTATTAAATGCACCAAGGACGGCCTGATGATGGCCGGCCTCAAGCCCTCCGCCATCGGCCTCGCCAAGCTCCTCCACTCCAAAGGCAACGTCTCCTCCATCATCGGATTTGTCGGACCGATGAGCGGTTCGATGATCATCAATACCTCGGACGAATGCGCCTGTTTCATGGCCGGCCGCATGCTCGGGGAAACCCTGACGAAACTGGACAACCAGACCCTGGACGGCCTCTGCGAAATCGCCAATATTATCGCCGGGCAGGCCAAGGCGGCCCTGTCCACCACCGATTACCGCTTCGACCGGATTTCCGTCCCGTCCGTCATCGTCGGCAACTCCTACTCCATCTCCCACTACCGGGGCATGACGTCGGTATCTGTCGAGTTCGAGCTGCCGGAGATGCCCATCACCCCGGGTGAACGCGGCACCTTCACGGTGAATATTTCGATGATGAAAATTTAATCCGGGGCGAATCGTTCAAAACACTGGTACGCTTACCGTACCGGTTTGCCGGCGGCGGCGCGGGTGACCGCCCGCTTGTGCCGAAGCCATAACCGTGATATCCCGACCCTGAACGAAAAGAGGGCGCTCTTGACCGAGCGCCTTCTTTTATGGAGTATTGAATTCGGCCGCGTCATTCCGGGGGTTTTCGATGGCAGACAAACAGGGTCCAACCAAGCGCCAGCTCGCCGTCGCCCTCCGGTACAACGAGGACAAGGAAGCGGCGCCGCGCGTCCTCGCCCGGGGCGCCGGCAATGTCGCCCAAAAAATCCTCGATATCGCCAAAGAACAGAAAATCCCCATCCGGGAAGACCCCGACCTTGTCGAAGCCCTGGCCAAACTCGATATCGGCTCCCTCATTCCCACCGAACTCTACCCGGCCGTGGCGGAAGTGCTCGCCTTTGTCTACCGGCAGAATCAGAAATACCGTTACTGAGGCGGTGAAGCTACCGATGATACCATTGGTAAAAACCTTCGTATCCGTGACGGGAACGGGTGTCGCGGGCGGTCCGGGCATCATCAAGCCTGTTTTCGTTCTGCAGCGTGTGGGCCAGCCGACATGGTTGTGGCTATGTGGCAGTTATCCTTAGTTTATCCACTCTCGGGTTTCATCAGGGAGTATTGGAGGCCATGAAAAAACCTCCGGACCCGAACCGGGTGCGGAGGCATGGTGACGACTGGGAGTCGACACAGGATAAACCTGTGTCCTCTTCAGGGAGCAACACCGCCGCGCGGAGGCTGCCGACGCGCGGCGGTGACGTATGGCTTTACGGTAAACTATCGGGTGGCGGTCGTAAAATCGATGTTGTTCCGGTCCATCCAGTCGCGGAATTCACGGATTTCTTCCGCCTGCTGTTCAATAATGTCTTCAGCCAGCTTCCGGATGTCCGGGTTTTTCGACATAACGAGGGGCGGAAGGGACATGTCGATGGCGGCAGCGTGGTGCGGGATCATCTGGATGATGAAGGCGGTGTCCGGATCGCCCTGGCTGGACATCTGCATCATCTGCTCCATGTGGGTCCGCATCTGGTCGGCGGCTTCGCGGTCTTCGCCACCGATGCGCTGGAGGATGCGGCGCATCTTCAGGACTTCTTCCTCCTGGTCTTCGATAATGTCGTCGGCCCATTCGCGAATGTGGCGGTCGCGGCTGCCGAGGAGCGGACGGGACATGTCGATGGCCCCTTCATGATGGGCGATCATCGCGGACAGGAAGGCGCGGTCGTCGTTGACGGTCCAGTCGTGCATTGCTCCGTCACTGGTGGCGGTAGCGGTGGCAGCGGTTCCCGTGTGGTCCATCGTGCCGGTGGTGTTCATGTCCATTGCTTGTGCTCCGCAGAATGCGGAGACGCAGAGTGCCGCCAAGAGCATCACTGTTTTCATTTCGTCTCCTTGAGGTTCCCCCTCGAAATATCAGGGCGGACAGACGTTACGAACGTCATATCCGGAATGGATCGTTAACGCGAAACGGTCCATAGTATCCTATCGCAAAAAACAAGCCGTCACCCGCATGGAGTGACGGCTTTGTCGTAGTAAGGTGGATTTCGGCGCTCCGTATGGTCGCCGCCGGTGCGTTTCCTATACCGCCACGTCTTCGTCGCCGCGGCCGTGGGTGTAGGTCGGAAGAAGCATCGGGGACGGGGTCGTCGTGTTGATGCCGGCGCCGGTCCGCTCGGTTTCGAACTTCTTGACGTGGTCCAGATTCGCCTTCCCCGGGGTGACGGACTTGTATTTGGCGCCGGCCTGCTGCCCGGCGTTCCGGCCGAAGACGATGATGTCGAGAAGGGAATTCCCCATCAGCCGGTTCCGGCCGTGGATGCCGCCGACCGCTTCACCGGCGATGTAGAGATTTTCAATATCGCTCTGCCCGTCCGGGTGGACGCGGATGCCGCCATTCTGGTAATGGAGCGTCGGGTAGACGAGAATGGGCTTGGTGCGGATGTCCATGTCGTACTTCCCGTACATGCGCATCATGGCGGGAATGCGTTTTTCGATAGTGCCGGCGCCGTGGATCTCTTCGATCTGCGGGGTGTCGAGCCAGACGCCATAGCCTTCCGGCGTCTTGACGCCGTTCATGCGCTCGTTGCATTCCCGGATAATGCCGGCCGAGGTGACGTCACGCGTTTCCAGCGGGTGGATAAAGGCAATGCCGTCCTTGTTGACGAGCTGCGCGCCGAGGGAACGGACCTTTTCCGTGACGAGGGCGCCAAAGATCTGGTTCGGGTAGGCGACGCCGGTCGGGTGGTACTGGAGCGTGTCCTGGTAGAGTAGCCGCGCACCGGCCCGGTAGGCGAGGATAAGCCCGTCCGCCGTCGCGCCGTAGTGGTTGGACGTGGGGAAGCCCTGATAGTGCATGCGGCCGGCCCCGCCGGTGGCGAGGACGACGACCTTCGCGCGGGCGATAAGGATGTCCCCGGTTTCCATATTCATGAGGACGGCGCCGCAGGCGCGGCCCTGGTCGTCCAGGAGGAGTTCTATGGCCGAGGTGAAGTCGACGACCTGGATGCCCCGGTTGTAGACTTCGTCCCGGAGGGTGCGCATGATTTCGGCGCCGGAGTAATCCTTGGCCGCGTGCATGCGCTTCCGCGAGGTGCCGCCGCCGTGGGTCGTTATCATGGTGCCGTCGGCGTCCTTGTCGAACATGACGCCGAGTTCGTTGAGCCATTTGACCGCGCCGGGGCCGTCTGAGACAAGCTTCCGGAGGAGTTCCGGAACGTTGGCGAAATGGCCGCCGCCGAGGGCGTCGATGTAGTGAATGGCCGGCGAGTCGTTCGGCTTGTCCGCCGCCTGGATGCCGCCTTCCGCCATCATGGTGTTGGCGTCGCCGAGGCGGAGCTTGGTGACGAGGAGGACGTTGGCGCCGGCCTCGTTCGCCTCGACAGCCGCCGAGGTACCGGAGCCGCCGCCGCCGATGACGAGGACGTCGACGTCGTACGTCGCAGTATCCGGGTCGATGTCCATGTCGAGGACGCGGCTCCGGCCCTGAAGCAGTTCGGCCAGTTCGAGGGGGACTTTTTCCCCCTTGTTCGGCCCGATTTTCAGATCGGTGAACATGTCCTGCCGGTAGTCCGGATGGAACTTCGCCAGGAGATTGGTCTTGTCATCCGCCGAGAGCCGGGCGGGAAGCACGCCCATGCGGCTTTTGCGGGTCGCTTCGACGTTCTTGATCGAGTCCAGTATTTCCTGTGTATACAAGGTCGCACCCCTTTAAACCGTAATGATTGAGTTTAGCCACACGGACAGGCTTTAGCCAAGAATGCCAATCCGGTGTTCCATCCCCGCGCGGGACAGCGGCGCTAACGCAGTCCGTCCCGTCCGCTACGCTTCGATTTCCCGCGTGTTGTACAGTTCTTTCAATTCCTCGACCGGCTTCTGCATGAGCTGGGTGAGGAGATCGTCGAACTGGCCGTCGTCGATTTCCTTGACCCGGTCCGCCAGGTGCTGTGACTTCGGCGCCAGGTACTTGCCGGTGAGCCGACGCGCCAGTTCCGCCACCTGCGGGTGGGAAATGCCGGCCGGGCAGCGGGACGAACAGACGCCGCACATGACGCAGTCGAAGGATTCTTCCGCGCACTTCTCGTACTCGGCCCGCTGGGCGAAGGCGATGTACTGCATCACCTTCAGGTCCTGGGTGCAGGCCTTCGTGCAAGCGTTGCAGCCGATGCAGGAATAGATTTCCGGGTAGAGCTGCATCATTATCTGCTGGGTCGGCTTGATTTTTTCGATGTCGTAGACTTCCTTGAGGAGCGGGAAGAACGGCAGGGTGGCGATGTACATCCCGTCCTGAACCGTGGTCTGGCAGGCGAGGGCGACCTTGAGTTCGCGGTCGCCGGCGATGCGGTAGATGGTGGCGCAAGCGCCGCAGAAGCCGTTCCGGCAGCCGCAGCCGCGGACCAGCTTGTACCCGGCGTATTCCATCGCCCCCATGATTGTGAGAATGCCCGGCACCTTGTAGCGTTTGCCGAAGATGTAGACGTGCACCATGTCTTCCATTGTTTATCCTTTGCTCGGTTCCGGGAACTGACCGCGTCCGGGTTGCTGACGCCCACTCCCCACGAATCCTCGACCAAACAGTTCAACGTTTCTCGACGCCCGTGTCCGATGGACCGTCACCGCCTAGTATTCTTCCGGCAGGGCGTCCAACTGATCGAAGCGGAACACCGGGCCGTCGCGGCAGACGTATTTCGATCCGATGTTGCAGCGGCCGCATTTGCCGACGCCGCATTTCATCCGGAGTTCCATCGTGGTATAGACCTGGGTGTCGGCAAAGCCCATTTCGCGGAGCGCCGCCAGGACGAACTTGATCATGATAGGCGGGCCGCAGACAAGCACCGTCTTCGTCGGCGGGAACGCCAGTTCCTTGACGTAGTTCGGGACAAAGCCGACGTGACCCTTCCAGCTTTCCTCTTCCCGGTCGACGGTGAGGTGCACCTTGACGTCGTCCTTCCCGTCCCACTCGCCCTTGATTTCGTCGAGGTAGACGAGGTCGGCGGAACTGCGGGAGCCGTAGACGATGTCGACGGTGCCGTAATTCGACCGGTGGTAGCGGACATAGTTAATGACCGACCGGAGCGGCGCCAGGCCGATGCCGCCGGCGACGAACACGAGGTCTTTCCCCTTGAGTTCGGTGTCCACCGGAAAACTGTTCCCGTAGGGACCGCGAATCGTCAGGTGCTGGCCAACCTCCATGTCGTGGAGCCAGTCCGTCAGGCGGCCGCACTTCTTGATGGAGAATTCCATATAGTTTGTGTTCGTGGGGGATGAGGTGATGGAAAACATCGCCTCGCCAACGCCGGGGACCGACAACATGGCGCACTGCCCGGGCGCGTGGCTGAAACAGACGCCTTCGCCGCCCGGCAGGGTGACCCGGAACGTCTTGACGTCCGGAGTCTGCTGTTTGATGTCGGTGACAATCCCGAGGGTCGGAATCAGGGTGTCACGGATGGTATCGCAGCTACAGCTCATGCCTTCGTCTCCATGGCTTTCATGACCCGGACGATGTTCAGGGCCGAGGGACACTTTTCGACGCAGCGGCCGCAGCCGACGCAACTGTACACCCCGTCGTTGTTCTGCGGGAAATAGACGAGCTTGTGCATGAAGCGCTGGCGGAAGCGCTGCAACTGCGTCGTCCGCGGGTTGCCGTGGGCCATCAGGGTAAAGTCCGAATACATGCAGGAATCCCAGCAGCGGAAGCGCCGCACGCCGGCCGCGCCGTCGTCCCGGTCCTGGATGTCGTAGCATTGGCAGGTCGGGCAAACGAAGGTGCAGGTGCCGCAGCCGAGACAGGCTTCGGACAACCGGCTCCAGGCGTCGAGGCCGAAGATGTCGTCCGTTTGTTCCATCGCGACGACCGGCGGCTTCAGTTCGGTGAACGGCGCCGCATCCCACGCTTTCGTCGCGTCGGCCTTGACCTGGCCGACTGCCGCGTCGCCGTCCGGCCCGGCGTCCTGGAGGACGGCGCCGACGGCGGCGGTGAGGGCTTCACCTTTTTCGGTGAGCGGTTCCCAATACAATGTATCGCCGACCATCCAGGTCGCGACATCGCCGCCCGGCGCCGACGAGTCGATGCCGAAGCTTTGACAAAAACAACTGTCTTCCGGCGCGCCACAGGCGAGGGTGACGACGGTGCCGACTTCGCGGCGGGCCGCGTAAAAACTGTCTTTCGGGTCGACGAGGAAAACCCGGTCAAGAACATCCATCCCGGCCGCGTCGCAGGCGCGCATGGCGAAGACGACAAACGGCGCTTCCGCCGTCGGCGCCGAATTGATGTCGATTTCCTTCCCGTTCATCCGGAAGCGGACGATGTCCTCGGTCTGGGGAAAGAAAAAGTCCTTGCCGCTCTTGGCGGTCTTACCGGTGAGGGAGACGTTCGCGCCGTCCGACCAGAGGCCGAATTCGACGCGGTTGTCGTCTTCCCGGGGCAACCAGAGCTGGCGGTCCTTGGCGATTTCCGCGTACAGTTTCGGGAGGTCAGTAACAGGAATTTTCCGCATTATTGGCCTCCTCCGGAAGCGACCACTTCCGACGGTTCCGGATCGGTCTCGGTAAATTCGGTGAGGGGAGTCATTCCGAAATCGTCCGTCCCGGCCGCGAACGGGCCGTAGGCGCGGTTGATGTCCTTGATGAACTTCCGGTTCAGAAGATGCAGGGGAATCCCTTGCGGGCAGGCCCGGCTGCATTCGCCGCAGTCGGTGCAGCGGCCGGCGACGTGGAAGGCGCGGATGATGTGGAACATCTTTTCTTCAAACGTCTCCGAATTCGCCTTCCCGGACACCGGGTTCGCCGGATTGTCGAAAACGCATTTCACGCAGGAACAGACCGGGCAGATATTCCGGCAGGCATTGCAGCGAATGCAGCGGGACAGCTCCTTCTGCCAGAACGCGAACCGTTCGGCCGGGGCCATCGCTTCAAGTTCCTCGACCTGCTTGAAACGGACCGGGCTTTCACCCTGATCCTTGATGTCGACCAGGAGTTCGTCCTGGATGCGGTGGGTGTTACTTTTACAGGCGATGCATTTTTCCAGGGCGACGGCGTCGCGGGGCAGAACCTTTTCCCCGTCGGCGGTGTCGAAGACGAATTCGGCGCCGCGCTGCTTCGCGTCCTTCAGGCCGCAAATGCCGGCCCGGCGGACCTTTTCGGGGTCGAGCATATCGCCCGTCGGGATGCCGAGGACATAGACGGCTTCCCGTTCGAGGCGGTTTTCCCCGAGCATCTGATTGAGGCTATAGGTGTCGCACGGCTTAAGGAGGGCGAGGACGCGCCCGTCCGCCGCCTTCCGCCCGTTCAGGTAACGGGAGACATTGGCGGCGCAGAAGCAGTCGTAGACAAAGTCGTTGTCAAGTTCTTCCGCCGTTTCGAAAAACGCCGGCACCCGGTCCCCGGGCATTTCACCGCGCTTCCAGCCCCAGACGCCGACAACGGTGCCGTCGGCCAGGAGTGCTTTGGCGCGGTCGATGATTTTTTCTCTCATTCCCATCAGCGCAGTTCTCCCAGGTTGTTTTTCGGGCCGAGCTGGGCCACATGACTGCAAAAGTCCCGCATGGTGGCGGCGAACTTGGCGCCTTCGGCGGCGGAGATCCATTCCACCCGGGTCCGGTCGCGTTCGATGCCGAGGTAGTCGAGCATGCCGAACAGCATGGACATCCGGCGGCGGGCATAGTAATTGCCGGTGGTGTAGTGGCAGTCCCCGGGATGACAGCCGGCGATGATGACGCCGTCGGCGCCGCGCTGGAAGGCCCGGAGAACAAACAGCGGGTTGACCCGGCAGGAACAGGGCACCCGGATAATCTTGACGTCGGCCGGGTAATCCAGCCGGCTGGTGCCGGCCAGGTCGGCCCCGGCGTAACTACACCAGTTGCAGCAAAACGCGACGATGAGCGGCTTGGTAGCCGTGGTCGCGTCGTTTTCAGTCATCGGCATATAGCATCCACCTCCGCCAAAATCTGCCGGGTCGAGAAGCCCCAGAGGTCCATCACGCCGGACGGGCAGGTCACGGTGCAGGCGCCGCAGCCCTGGCAGACCGCTTCGTTGACCTGGGCAACGCGGGTGGAGAGGCGCTTTCCTTCCCGGTGCACTTCCTTGACTTCATAGGTAATCGCCCCGTAGGGACACACGTTTTCACAGAGGCCGCAGCCGTTACACATCGGTTCGGCCGGGCTGGCGATACAGGGGTTCGTAATGAGCTTGTCCTTGACGAGGAGGCCAATCACCTTCGACGCGGCGGCGCCGGCCTGGGCCACCGTCTCCGGAATGTCCTTCGGGCCCTGGCACAGACCGGACAGGTAGACGCCGGCTGTCGGGCTTTCCACCGGACGGAGCTTCGGGTGGGCTTCCGTGAAGAAGTCGTTCGTGTCCATGCTGGCGGTGAGCATCGTCGCCAGGTTCCGGGCGCCCTTTTCCGGTTCGACCGCCGTCGCCAGGACAACCATATCGGCTTCGATATGGAGCTGTTTGTCGTGGAGGAGATCGGACGCCTGGATGAGGAGCATGTCGCCCTTCTTTTCCACCTGGCCGACCATGCCCTTGATGTAATGGACATTGTACTGCTCGATAGCGCGGCGCTGGAACTCGTCGAAAGCCTTGCCGGGCGTCCGGACGTCGATGTAGAAAACATAGACTTCGGAATCCGGATACTTCTCGCGGACGAGCATGGCGTGCTTGGCCGTGTACATGCAGCAGATTTTCGAACAATAGGTCTTTTCGCATTCGCCGGAACCGCGGGAGCCGACGCACTGGACAAAGACGATACGCTTCGGTTCCTTGTGATCGCTCGGCCGGACGAGGTGTCCGCCGGTCGGCCCGGCGGCGTTGCAGAGCCGCTCGAACTCGAGGGAGGTGATGACGTCCGGGTATTCTTCGTAGCGGAATTCCCCGTACGGTTCCGGACTCACCGTGTCGAAGCCGGTGGCGACGACGATAGCGCCGTAGCTTTCTTCGAGGATGGTGTCTTCCTGGTCGTAGTGGACGGCCTTCGAAGGACAAATCTTTTCGCAGACGCCGCACTTCCCGGTCTGGAACTTGATGCAGTTTTCCCGGTCGATCACGGGCACGTTCGGGATGGCCTGGGCGAACGGGATGTAAATCGCCGACCGGTTCCGTAGGCCCTGGTCGAACTCGGACTTCGCCTTCTTCGCCGGGCACTTTGCCATGCAGTCGCCGCAGCCGGTACAGGCGACTTCGTCGACGCACCGGGCTTTTTTCCGGATCTTCACCTTGAAGTCGCCGACGAACCCGGACACCGATTCAACTTCCGAATAGGTGTGGATGGTGATGTTTTCGTGCTGGGCCGCCTCGACCATCTTCGGCGTCAGGATGCAGGCGGCGCAGTCGAGGGTCGGAAAGGTCTTGTCGAGCTGGGCCATCTTGCCGCCGATGGTCGGTTTCCGTTCGACAATGTCGACCTTGAAGCCGGCGTCGGCGACATCGAGCGCCGTCTGGATGCCGGCGATGCCGCCGCCGATGACGAGGGCGCGCTTGACGACGCGGCTTTCGCCGGCGGTCAGGGGGGTGTTCAGCATCACCTTGGCGATGGCGGTGCGGCCGAGGATGATGGCCTTCTCCGTCGCGTCCTGCTTATTCCGGTGAATCCAGGAGCACTGCTCACGGATGTTCGCGACCTCGACCATAAACGGGTTGAGGCCGGCGGCGGCCGCCGCCTTCCGGAACGTCGGTTCGTGCATCCGGGGGGAACAGGCCGCGACGACGATGCCGGTGAGGGCGTGGTCCTTAATGGCGGAACGGATGGCGCCCTGCCCGCCTTCGGAACACATATATTGATAGTCCATGGCGAAGGCAACGCCGGGTTCTTTCCCAAGCGTCTCCGCCACCTTTTTCACGTCGACGGTCGCGGCGATGTTCGAACCGCACCAGCAGACGAATACACCAATTCTATGCAAGGCAATCTCCAAAGGATGAAGTTGTGCAAATGTCTTCGGTCAATTGTGGTTTATTGTGATGGCGCCGTGGCACCTTTGATTATTTATTGTACTTCCGCATGGCGGCGACGATGGCCTGTTGCGGCAGTTCGTCGTCGAGCATGTCCGGAACCTCCCCGGGAGGCATATGGTTTTCCCCGGCTTCACGAATCTGAAGAAGCCGCACCGCTTCAATGATGTTCGCGGGCTGGACGTCCCGGGGACAGCGTTCGACACAGGTGAAGCAGGACAGGCAGCGCCACAGCGTCTCGCAGTTGACGAGGCCTTCGTAATCGTTGTCCGCCACCATCGACACCACCTTGTGCGGATGCACGTCCATGGATTCGAAGGCGGGGCAGCTGGCGCTGCACTTGCCGCAGCGCATGCATTTGGCCGCGTTGATGCCGCTGATGCGTTCGACTTCGGCCTGGGCGTCTTTTATTCCGTGCATGCACACTCCCTTCCGGCCAGGGCCAGTGCCGCGTCCGCGTCCTGGCGGACGTCGAGGGCGTCGGCAAGCACTTCGGTGAAATAAACAATCGGCAACTGTGTTTCCGTCGCGTTGGTGTTCAGGTTGTAAAGGCACAGCGGGCAGGCGGTGATGACCAGTTCGGCGCCGTCCGTTTTGGCCACGCCGAGAACGGCTTCGGTCATGTCCTGGGCCAGTTTTTTGTTGCCGAGGGTGGTATAGCCGCCGCAGCACTGGGACCGTTTCGAAAACGGCACCGGCTCGCCGCCGAGGGCCCGGATGAGGTTTTCCATAATTTGCGGGTTGTCCGGGCGGTCGAAGTCCATGACGTCGGACGGCCGGAGGAGCATGCAGCCGTAGTAGGCGGCGACTTTTTTGCCGTTAAGCGGCTTCTTGACCCGCTTGGCGATTTCGTCGAAGCCGATGGTGTCCCGGAGCATTTCGAGGTAGTGGACCACCTTCGTCTCACCCGAATACCGGGTCGCGAAGGCGGAATAATTATTCGCCCGCAGGTTGATGTCGGGGTCGTTCGCCATGTCGTCGTTGACCCGCTTCAGGACATGGTGGCAGGCGGAACAAAGGGTGATGAGTTCGCCGCCATTCTGGCGGGCCGCCTCGAGGGCGCGGACAGCCGACAGCTTGGACGCGATTTCGTCGCGGGCCAGCGGGTAAACCGCACCGCAGCACTGCCATTCGGGCAATTCTTCGAGGGTGACGCCCAGCGCTTCGGCCGCGGCGCGGGCGTTGGCATCGAGCTGCGCCGCCTTGGTCTTGAGCGTACATCCGGGGTAGTAGTTCCGTTTCATGTAGTCCGCCTCGGTTGTTATGTATATAGGAGGAAATACGAAGAATCTTCACCGTTTCAGCGATACCGCCACATGGGCGCGGCAGCGACGCCGCGTCGTGTCCCGCAGGGCGAAAAGGCCGCTTTTTTCCCGTGAAAACACGAAAAAAACCGTCCGCCGCCGCGAGGTTCGTTCGACCCGGCCGGGGCTGGAGAAACCGCCAGACCCTTTTCCGCCGGTGAACAAAGTTTTGAAAGCAATATAGACACTATAAACTTCACAACACCGTTATTCAAGATTTTTTTACTAATAATTTTTTATTGATAAAATTCTATTGATATTTGATCAATCAAACTTTTTTCCACACTCTTCCGCGTTTTGATGGTAAATATACCTATCTTCTTTCACGTCAAACCCTTCTTACCAGAGGGGACCAGCCGGACCTTCCCCACTCCTCCGCCTCCGGCACTTCCGGCCAGTTTTATTCGGAGATTTTTTACCGATATTTTTTTACTGATTGATTGACAAAAGGGTTACGCGTGATATACTGGTAACTATATGATAACATTTTTATTGATAACTTTTTACCGATAGCCCGAGGCGAAATCCGTTTTTACGCAGCCCGGAGTCGGTGACAGTGGCCTGTTCGTCCAAAATTTTTTCCACTCACACTCACTCATTTCACAAGGGGACGGTAATGCGAGAGCTCTCCGCTGACACCATTACCAGCGCCGTCCGCGACATGTGCATCGAGGCGAATCTCGAACTCCCGAAAGACGTAGCCGACTGCATCCGGACTCGAAGCCGCGAGGAACCCTGGCCCGCCGCCAAGGACACGCTGGAAAAGCTGGTTGAAAACATCAACATCGCCCACAACGACAAGATGCCCCTGTGCCAGGACACCGGCATGGCCGTCGTCCTTGTCGAACTTGGGCAGGACGTCCACATTACCGGCGCCTACCTGGTCGACGCGATTAACGAAGGCGTCCGCCAGGGCTATGATCAGGGCTTTCTCCGGAAGTCCGTCGTCGCCGATCCGCTCCGGCGGAAAAACACCGGCGACAACACCCCGGCCCTCGTCCACGTCGACATCGTCCCGGGCGATAAGGTGAAAATTACCGTGGCGCCGAAAGGCTTCGGCTCGGAAAACATGAGCCGCCTCGTCATGCTCGCCCCGTCCGCCGGGGAAAACGGCGTCAAGGACTTCGTCGTCGAAACGGCGAAGATTGCCGGTCCGAACCCCTGTCCTCCCATTGTCGTCGGCGTCGGCATCGGCGGTTCGTTCGACCGGGTGGCGCTTCTTGCCAAAAAGGCCCTGCAGCGGCCCATCGACCAACCGAATCCGGACCCGTACTACGCCGAGATGGAAAAGGAACTGCGGGATCGCATCAACGCCCTCGGCATCGGTCCCCAGGGCTTCGGCGGCGAGACCACCGTCCTCGGCGTCAATATCGAGGTCTTCCCGACCCACATCGCCGGCCTGCCGGTGGCGGTCAACATCAACTGCCATGTGACCCGGCACGCCTCCCGCGTGCTGTAACCGGCGCACGACGTTGGCACGCCGTGAAGAACCGGTCGGTACTCCGAATCCACTAAAAAAGGCCTTCGCATGGAAAGCATCAAAATAACCACGCCCTTTTCCGAAGCCGACGCGCGGAAATTGAAAGCCGGCGACACCGCCCTCATTACCGGCGTCATCTACACCGCCCGCGACGCCGCCCATAAACGCCTTGTCGAACTCCTCGACAAAGGGGAACCCCTCCCCATCGACGTCAAGGACGCCTTCATCTACTACGTGGGCCCGACGCCGCCGAAACCGGGACAGGCAATCGGCTCGGCCGGCCCGACCACCAGTTACCGGATGGACGCCTACGCCCCGCGCCTTCTCGACCTCGGCCTCCGCGGCATGATCGGCAAGGGCAAGCGGTCACAGGACGTCATCAACAGCATGAAGAAAAACGGCTCCGTCTATTTCGGCGCCATCGGCGGCGGCGCCGCCCTCATCGCCAAACGCATCGTCTCGGCGGAGGTGGTCTGCTACGAAGATCTCGGCAGCGAAGCCATCCGCCGCCTCGAAGTGAAGGATTTCCCCGTCACCGTCATCATCGACGCCGAGGGGAACAACCTCTATGAAATAGGGGTCAGCGAATACCTCATGGCCAAGGCCGACGGCAAGCTCGGGTAGTTGACCGGGCATTGTACCACATAAACTGGGTTGTGTCCACTCGAGGGGTCAATCGGCGGGGGCGCTGTGCAGCCGGTGCGATCCCGGGAGTGATTTTCACATTTTCTAAAGGAAAGCCTTATGGAACGCAAACACTTTGAAATTCAGAGTCTCAAGAACCTGGTCAAGGCCATTTTCGAAAAGTACGGGCTTTCCCCGGAAAACAGCGAGGACGTGGCGAAAGCAATACTCGAGGCCGACCGCATGGGCATTGAATCCCACGGCATTTCCCGTATCGGCATGTACATCTACGGCATGAAAATCGGCCGTATCCGCCCGACCGCCGAGACGAAACTGGTTCTCGAAACGCCGGTCTCCGCCGTCCTCGACGCCAACGACGGCATGGGCCAGCCCGCCTCCATCCGCGCCATGTCCATGGCGATTGAAAAGGCCAAGCGGAGCGGCATGGGCATCGTCGTCGTCCGGAACTCGAACCACTTCGGCATCGGCGGCTACTACTCCATGATGGCGGCGCGGGAACACATGCTCGGCATGTGCATGACGAACTCGGAAGCCATGGTCGTCCCTACCTTCGGCCGCCGCGCCATGATGGGCACGAACCCCATTGCCGTGACGATGCCCGCGCACCCGGCCTGGTTCCACTTTGATATTTCCACCTCCGTCGTCCCGGCCGGCAAGATTGAGGTCTACAGCCGGAACAAGGAAGCGCTGCCGGAAGGCTGGTCTGTCGGCTGCGACGGCAAGGTCAACACCGACCCGGACGTGTTCTTGAAAATCCGCCGGGAAAAGCTCGACGGCGGCCTCCTCCCGATGGGCGGCTACGGCACCCGGAACTCCGGCCACAAAGGCTACGCCATTTCCATGCTGGTCGAACTCATGACCGGCGTCTTCGCCAGCGGCAACACTTCGAACCATGTCCGGGAAGTCCCGAACGTCGACCGCTGCTGCCACATGTTCCAGGTCATCGATTACGGCATATTCGGCGACAAAAAGGCGATTGAGGACCACTTCAGCCGCTACTTGAATGAAATCCGCGCCTCCGCCAAGGCCGAAGGCCAGGACCGCATCTTCACCCAGGGCGAAATCGAAACCGCGACCAAGCTCCGCGTCGACCGGGAAGGCGTCGGTATTCACGAAAAGAGCCTGCAGGACATTATCAGCATCTGCAACGAAGTCGGCGTCGACTACCAGTCGATCATGGTCGAAAAGGCCCCCGCCGCCGCCAAATAATCGTGAGGCGCCGGTACGGACGTCTCCGCGCCGCGCATCGGCACGCCCTGCCGACGTGCCTGGCCGACGTTCCCGGAAAGGCGGTAACGACATTTCGGTAATTTTCCGAAATTAGCTATTGCATTGCCGGTCAAAATGGCGTCAATAGTGAATGGCGTCGCCGACGGCGAAACACCGCCGCTGACGCCGGCGAACTCTATAGCAGCGACCCCGCCCCAGACGAGGATATGTACGGTACGCCGGTCCGTGCATGTTGCGTCAGGGGCGATTTTTTTTCCGATATGGTGTGAATAGTAACTGCGTGCGAATACGACTCTCCGATCATTTCACCTACGGCCGCCTATTCCGTTTCGTTTTCCCATCCATTGTCATGATGATTTTCATCTCCATTTACGGCGTCGTGGACGGCCTGTTCGTCTCGAACTATGTCGGAAAAAACCCCGTTCGCGGCAATCAACCTGATTGTCCCGTTCCTTATGGCAATGGGGGCGGTTGGGGACGATAATTGGTTCGGGAGGCGCGGCGCTGGTGTCCAAAACGCTGGGGGAGGGAAACGGGAAAAGGCGAACCGGCTCTTCTCCATGCTGGTGTACCTGACGATCTTCATCGGCGCCGTCCTTACCGTCCTCGGGCTGTGGCTGGTCTGGCCGGCCTCCGTTCTCATGGGCGCGAGTGGCGATCTACTCGAATACTGCGTGTCGGCTTGGGGTTGGCAGGGGCGGCGATATCGTCGGTCATCGGGCAGGCGATCGGAGCGGTCGTTCCCATAGTCGATTTCGCCCGGAAAAACGACAGCCTGCTCCGCCTCGTCCGGCCGGCTTTCCCTTGTCGGGCCATACTGAAAGTCGCCACAAACGGCGCGTCGGAACTTCTTACTACGCTGTCGTCATCCTTCGTGAGCGTTCTCTATAACCTGCATTTCATCCGCCTCGCCGGTGAGGACGGCGTGGCCGCGTACGGCGTTATACCGTCACCGTACCGTTTTTCCTCGTCATGCGGAAACGGTTTAAGTACGCAGAGCCTACGCCTGGCGTAGAATTATCGGGTGGCCGCCTCGTCCTCGCTACTGTGGGCGTTCATGTTCGGCACCGGTTCCAACGAAAGGTGAGGCACGCCTTCCGAAGCCTGATCGGCCGCGCCCTCCACCGCCTTCACGATGGTCTCGTCCGTACTGTATTGCCGGACAATGTCCATGAATTCCTCGCCGGTGATTGTCTCGTGTTCGAGGAGGAAATCGGCGAGACGGTGGAGAAGGTCCATATTTCCCTTCAAAACTTCAACCGCCTTGTCGTGGCCTGACTTGACTATCTGGATAACCTTTTCATCAATCCGCGAACCGGTCTCGTCCGAACAGTTCAGGCCGGGGTCGCCCCCGAGGTACCGGTTCGTCATCACTTCCATCGCCGTCATGCCGAATTCGTCTGTCATGCCGAACCGCGCCACCATGGACCGGGCCAGTTTCGTCATCTGTTCGATATCGTTGGCGGCGCCGGAGGTGGCGGTGTTGAAGACGAGTTCCTCCGCCGCCCGGCCGCCGGCGAAGGTGGCGATGCGGCCGAGGAGCTGCTCCCGCGTCATGAGGAACCGCTCCTTTTCGTCCACCTGCATGGTATAGCCGAGGGCGCCGGACGACCGGGGAACGATGGTGATTTTATGCACAGGCGCCGCGTCCGTCACCTTGGCGGCGACGAGGGCGTGGCCAATTTCATGGTACGACACCATGCGTTTTTCCTCGGGCGAAATCACCGTGCTCTTCCGCTGATACCCGGCGATGACCACCTCGACGGATTCCATCAGATCTTCCTGGGATACCCGGTCCCGCCCCTCACGCACCGCCCGGAGCGCGCCTTCGTTAATGATGTTTTCCAGTTCCGCCCCGGACGCGCCGGCGGTGGCCCGGGCAATAAAGTTCAAATCGATGTTGTCGGCCATTTTGACGCCCTTCGCGTGGACGCGGAGAATGGCTTCGCGGCCGACCAGATCCGGCAGTTCCACCGGAATCCGCCGGTCGAACCGGCCCGGCCGGAGGAGGGCCGGATCGAGGGATTCCGGGCGGTTGGTGGCGGCGAGGATGACGACGCCCTTGCAGCCGTCGAAGCCGTCCATCTCGGCGAGGAGCTGGTTGAGGGTCTGTTCCCGTTCGTCGTTGCCGCCGGGCATGCCGCCGCTGTCGCGCTTTTTGCCGATGGTGTCGATTTCGTCGATAAAAATGATGCACGGCGCCTTCTCCGTCGCCTGCTTGAAGAGGTCGCGGACCTTGGCCGCGCCCATGCCGACAAACATTTCGACAAACTCCGACCCGGATATGGAGAAGAACGGCACATGCGCCTCTCCGGCCACCGCCCGGGCGAGGAGAGTCTTGCCGGTGCCGGGAGGCCCGACGAGGAGGGCGTCTTTCGGGAGGACGGCGCCGATGGCGGAGTATTTGTCCGGGGAATGGAGGAAGTCGACGATTTCCCGGAGGGCGTCCTTGGCTTCGTCCTGGCCGGCGACGTCGTCGAAGCGTTTGCCGGTTTCGGATTCGGCGTAGATTTTGGCGTTGGACTTGCCGAGAGTCAGGGCGTTTTTCCCGCCGAAACTTTTCTGAAAGCCGCGCGCCAGCTATTGCCCGATCAGGATAAAAATGAACAGGGGCAAAATCCATGACAGGAGAAAACTCACTATCGGCGAGGTCTGGTGCGGTACGACCCGGGTAAACTTCACACCCTGCGTGTGGAGCCGGTCGACGAGATCCGCGTCCTGCCAGGCGCCGGTGGAGTTAAGGACCGGTTCGCCTTCCTCGTTCTCCGTTTCATAGAGGATGCGATCGTCCTCGAGCGTCACCTCCCGAACGTTCCCCGCATCGAGTTCGGTGAGAAAGGTGCCGTAATCGACCTCATGAACCTTCGGTTTGGTGATGGCCGGAAACAGGAGCGTATTCATGAGCATGAGGGCGATAAGAAGAAACATGAAATAGGGGATCGGCTGTTTCTTCGGCGAGTCTTCCAGCATGGCTATCCTTCCTGTTACCGGTTCGGCCGCTCCCCTCCGGAGCGCCGACGGCCGGCATCTGTAAACATCCTGTCAAAAACACGGCGAGACGCCGTGGTCGCGGCGTCTCGCCCTGGTCGTTCCGGCAGTGGCTTCGTATGGTGCATTTCGCTGTTCATTGCCGTCCTTCCCGCCGCACATCCTGTCGGGCCGGCTCGAAACCGCCCAGCGGGAATCCGGGCCGGGTCGTATCGGTGTACGGCGTCGAATGCGCGAGAGAGTGTCTCATATTAATCACATTGCCGGATCCGTCCCGTCCATACCGACAGCGCCATAATTCTATTTAAAAAGAATTATCGACGATGTCATGGCCAGGATGCCGACGTAAATTTCACCGTATGAAGAAAACGAAACGCTCGGCACGACGCCGAAGAGTTTGGCGAACTGCTCCACCTGGTTGGCGTTCCGGAGGGATGTGTGCCGGGAGGCGCAGTTGGTGTGAAGCATGGCGGCGAACGGGCCTTCACGACGGAATTTGTCATCCAGCGCCGCCTTGGTCACCTCGTAGACATTGCCCACCCGCGTGACAGTCATCCGCATTCCGACAACGACGCGGGCGAACATCTGCAGGCCGCCGTTGTCCGTCTGTTTCACGAGGGCGCGGAGGAACGGCTCGCCGTCGACATTGAGGGCGAGGGGATTCTCGTCAAAGTCGAGAATGTCCATCGATTCCACCGGCGTGCCGATGATCTCGGCATAGGCTTCCGCCGCCGGCCGGCTGTCAAACTCGTAGACAATCCGGTTTTCCTCGTCCGCCTTGGTGACGGTGAGGGAGGTGTTCGTCAGATCAACCGCCTGCGTTTTCAGTACCGAGAAACCTTCCACCGGCTTCCACAGGCACATGAGGGCGGCGGTCTTATAGGACCGGCCCTGGTAGAAAATCCGCTGATCGTTTGTGAATTTATAGTCGTCGCCGGCGACGCCGCCGAGGAACAGGACATCGGTCATTTCCCCGACCACGTCCATGACCCGTTCGCTGAAGGCGGAGATCCGATCCGTCAGGAGGTACCCGACGTATTCGCGAAAATCAAGATCGAGCAGCGGCTGCGACAGGTTACGGCCGAGGTATTTCATCGCATCCCTGGCGGTGGTGAAGACGTCTTTCCGGTCGGGCGGGACGTCCGCCTTGTTGCCGACGACCAGAGCGAACTCATTGTAGGAAAACACGGCGGCGGACATGGCCATGGCGACAACGGAATGGTTGAGAATTTCGCCATTAATGCCTTCGCCGGCGGTGCTGCAACCGATGGTGAGGGCGTCGGGGAAGGCGTCGTGCATGTCGGAGGCGATGGTTTCCGGGTCGTAGTTGGTGGAGGCGAAAAAAACAACCACCGCGGCCTGAAATCCCTGGAGATTGGTCATGATTTTCCGGACAGCGGTGCGGGCGTTCGCCACGGCGTCGCCTTCGAGAGAAACGGCTTGAACAGTGCGGAAACGCATAAAGTCCCCAATCGTATGTAAAGCGATTTCAATCCGCCCGGTCCGTATTTTTTCCGTCCCCGAACGGAAATGGCGCCGCCTCTCAACCGTCCCCGGCGGATCTTTACGTTGACGGGAATCGGCGTCACGGGTCTCGGCGGCCACGGAATTCGAAATCGTTGGAAGATACGGAATAACGCGTTACCCGGTAAATGGGATGCGTGCGGCCCCGACGATATTGTAGTGTCTGGTCGGCCTCCATGCAAGGGCCTACACCGATTTACACACGACGAAATTCCCTTTTACATTACATACATCGGTAGTGAGATGGAGACTGGGGGAGGGAAAAGACGGGAATGGTTATAATCGATTGCAACAGCGCGGCGAGTGAATAAAAAACGCGACGCGCCTCCGGGGGGTGGGGTTCGGCAGAGGCGCGTCGCAGGGGGAATTTTTTTCGTTTAAATGTTCTGGCGAGACGGGAAGCGTTTTTCCTCCCGTGGCCGACGCCCCGTCGTCGTCCGGCCAGCGGCTCCGGAGCCTTCGGAGGAAAAGCGAAGGATTCGTGCCACACTGGTGACGGACGGGAGCGGTACCCGGTTTACAATTTATACCAGGACCCCTGATAGGACGGGAAGGTCGGGGTAGGCCCAATGTTATAGAAGACGCCGTCGTGTTCTTGCCACCTCGCGGCCTCAGTCGGCGCCGGGGAAATGGAAAAATACTGATCGCTCAGGAGACCTTCAAAGACATTGGGTTCGTACATCAAGCCACTTCCTCCATGGAATCGGGCGAATCCTGACTACCTGATTCGCTATCCGCAGGTGCCCCACTTAGTTCCTTGTCCAGTTCGAGTTGATCGTCCTTTTCTTCTTTTTGCGGATCTTCCATAACGATGACGTTGTCGAAGAGGAGGGACTTCAGTTTGTTCTCGATTTCCCCGGCGATGTCCGGGTTGTCCTGGAGGAAATCGATGGCCTTGTCCCGGCCCTGGCCGATACGCATGTCGCCGTAGGAGAACCAGCTGCCGGTCTTTTCGATAATGCCGTGTTCGGACCCGAGGTCGACCACTTCGCCCAGCCGGTTGACGCCCTTGTTGAACAGGACCTGGAACTGGGCGATCTTGAACGGAGGCGCCATCTTATTCTTCACCACCTTGACCTTGGTGTCGGAGCCGAGAATTTCGTCGCCTTTCTTGATGGCCTGGGTGCGGCGGATGTCGAGGCGGACCGAGGAGTAGAACTTAAGGGCGTTGCCGCCCGTCGTCGTCTCGGGGCTGCCGAACATGACGCCGATTTTCATGCGAATCTGGTTGATGAAAATGATGCAGGTGTTCGACTTCTTGACAATGCCGGTGAGCTTCCGGAGGCCCTGGCTCATCAGCCTGGCCTGGAGGCCGACGTGGCTCTGGCCCATGTCGCCTTCCAGTTCCGCCTTCGGGGTGAGGGCGGCGACGGAGTCGATGACGATGACGTCGACGGCGTTCGACCTGACAAGCATTTCGCAGATCTCGAGCGCCTGTTCGCCGCTGTCCGGCTGGCTGACAAGGAGGGTGTCCAGGTTGACGCCGAGCTTTCGGGCATAGCTCGGATCGAGGGCATGTTCGGCGTCGATGAAGGCGGCGACGCCGCCGTCCTTCTGGGAATTGGCGACGCAGTGCAGGGCCAGCGTCGTCTTGCCGGACGATTCCGGTCCGTAGAATTCGACGATTCGTCCCTTCGGGATACCGCCGACGCCGATGGCGGCGTCGAGGCCGAGAGAACCGGTGGAAATGACGTCGCACTTGACGACATTGTCCGCCCCGAGCCGCATGATTGCTTCCGGACCGAAGCGTTTGCCGATGTCGGCGAGGGCGGAGGTCAAATCCTGTTCTTTCTTCGTGACGCTGAGGACTTCGGCGGGATCGGCTTTTTTGTCAGCCTTGTCGCTTTTCGCGCGGGCCATGGGTGTCTCCTTATACGGACGGGAATGCCGTGCTGGCCTAAAAGGTGGTCGTCATGTTCCAAGTGATAGTATAAACCGCCCAGCGGTGCGTTTCCGGTTACGCCTGCTTAACCGGACTCAGCACATCCAGGAGTTGGGTCTGGCAGAAATCGCTCCGGTAGGCCTCGATGCCCGGACGGCTGAAGTCGAGGACATAGTCGGACTGCTCGCCCGGCCACTTCATATAGATATACGAATACACGTCGCTCAATACCGACAGGGTGACGCCGGCGCAGCAGGCGTTCAGGCCGCCCGGCACGGTGAACTCCTCTATCCCTTCCGGTACCGCCGCGCCGGGCGCCAGCGGCATGACCACCCAGTAGTCGAAGTCGTTTTCCGTAATCATGACGGAGACGCCGAAGGACTGCCCCGGGTAGGCCGGGTCGGCCGGGAACGACGCCATGCGCGGACCGAAAACTTCGCTCCACAGCTTCGGGCAATCTTCGAACGCTTTCGCCATCGAGGTCTGGACTTTTATTCCGGCCGCCTTGATGGTCGGCTGGTCGATGATGGTGACGGTGAATTGTGACATGTGATCGCCTTTTTCAAATGGTGGACAAGAGCGAGAAAGGTTTTGATTACATATTTAATCAGTTTATCTGGAAGTGGCGGTTTGGTCAACCGGTCCGGGCGGCGGCGAGTTTTTCTTCCACCTTTTTCAGTCCTTTACCGGTGCTATGCCACCCCGCCACGACGCAGGCGCGGCTACCGCAGCACCCGGAGCATGCCGACGGCTTTTCCGGCGATGTGAAAATCGAATTCCGGACGGACGATGAACGGCTCGTATTTTTCATTTTCCGGCACAAGGAGAAGGCTGCCGTCGGCCAACCAGCGGAACCGCTTGACCGTGGCCTGGCCGTCGATGACGGCAACGCCGATCTCTCCCGTTTCCACCTGGGACTGCTTCCGGATGATGGCATAATCGCCGTCCCAGAAGCCGGCTTCAATCATGGAATCGCCGACGATTTTCAGGGCGAAATGTTGTCCGGGCTCGTAGAAGGCGTCGAGGTCGAGATAGCCGTCGAGGTTTTCAATGGCGTCAATCGGCGTTCCGGCGGCGACGCGGCCGACCAGGGGAACGCCGCGCTCGGGGATGAGAAAATCGGGAGCTATCTCGATATTCCTGGCCATGCCTGGTTTCAGGTTGATATAGCCTTTTTTCACCAGGGCCTTCAGATGCGTGGTGACGGCATTTGTCGAGGCAAACCCGAACGCTTCGCCAATCTCCCTGACAGTAGGAATATTGCCTTCACTCCGGGAGTACGAGACGATATAGTCGAAAATTTCCTGCTGTCGTTCTGTCAACTCTCGCATTGTCTCGCCCTCGTTCATAAAACTGCTGAACTGTTGTTCTCCTTGTATGATTTATTTATACTGGACGGCTGCTCATATTTCAAGTAATTTTTTTAGAAATTCTTTCTGCAACTTTTTAAACTTCAATAGATTGTAGGTATACTCCATCCATAACACTATTAGTAGTGGCTCGGCAGGCCACTTTTTTCTGAACATAATATCAATCGAGACCTCATCAAACTATACTATACAAATGAATCGTAGTACTATGACATTATTCCTTAGGATTACATCTCAGACTTCGATAAAGATAAGTAGAATATCCTGCCGCTCAGCTCCCGGGCCTTGGCAACCAACCCTTCTCCACTCTAACCGGATTGTTTATCTTGGTTTCAAGTCATTCTGTAATTTCGTCGATAATCAACAATGGCGGCGACAGAATCCACCTGGCCTTATTGAATTGGAGGAGGCCGGAAAAAACAGGTTCCCGGACAGGATCGCCCCAAGGCACGACGATACAGCGTCTTCACCCGTTGCCCCGCGCATTTGCCCGGCGGCCGGGCGGGTATATGGGATTATGGAACTGAATGGAGAAGAAGGCATGTCAGCAAATGTCAACAATGACGGGTTTGGCAAAAACTGGAGCGACAAATTGCGTCTCCTCGACGCGATAGACGACATGCGGGAGCCTGTCCGACCCCGTGAGGAACAGGCGCTTCAGCTCGATCCGAACCAGCCAACCATCGAAATGCTGCAGGAAAAACTCCGCTGTTACGAACAGACCTGCGCCATGCTCGAGCGCGAAGTTCAGGAACTGGAACAGCAAACCATTGCCGCTATCGCCGAGGCCGGCCGCCTCCGCCATGAACTGGACAAGCACGCCGCCGAACGGCTGCGCCCGTCCGCCGTCATCGACGTTGTCGAACGTGACAGCATCAGCCGCGTCATCCGCGATTCGGAAAACGAACGCCGCCTCCTTCTCGATGCCCTGGAAAACAGCGAGGCCGAACTGGCCCGGATGGTCAAAACCCTCGATCTTGTCGCCAGGAAGCTTCAGGTCGCCTGATCCTCACCGTATCCACCACCCGCAGGCAGTTCGCCAGGCCATCCTTCTCCAAGTATGGTCTGGCTGGTTTTTTGACCGACCCGAGACCTCATCACGTACGCTTCCGCAATCATTCTGTCCATGCTAACAGCTCGGCATCGAAACAGACGCTATCCAAAGCGTAAACGAAAACAAAGCCGGTAAACAGTCTCCATTTTTACCTATCCCCATCTAACATGGAGGGGCCGGAAACTCAGAGCGGTTTGTCGGTCTCTATTTCGGGGTTGAATTACGATAGTCCTCCCTGGAAATGACGGAATACGGGAGTCTATTAACACTCCGTTACGAGATTCAATAAAACGCGCGTAAGCAAACAAAAAACCAGGCCGCAACCGGCCTGGCTTCAATTCGTGTACGTTGCATCAAATAATGCGCCGTGTCACGCCTACCGTTCAGGGTAAAACCCTTTCTCAGTCACCTTGCCGTTTTTCGTATTAACGTAGATGCGGTAGAATGCCCGTTTCCGCTCGGACGGGAGATCCTTTCCAGCCCAGAACTGCCAGACAGCGATGCGGCGTTTGTCATTGGATTCCTGGTAGCGGGCTTTTCGGAGCATCGGCATGATATCCTGAAAATCTCCGCCGATCCGCACGTAATTTTTGTCCAGCCAATCACAGGCCTCGAGCCGCTCAGCCGGCTGTTTTGAGACGAGCCGTTCGATCCACTGTTCGGCACCGGCCGGAGCATTGGCGAAAGAGCGTTCCTGCATGATGCGGCGGCCTTCTTCGGGCTGCTCAAAATCCTCGGAAGACAGCATAAAGTACTTTTCCGTCGTGTGGTTTTCCAAATAGCCCTTGCCCGCGCACTTCTGGCACTTCCGGGTAAGGGCGACGCCTTTGACCTTTTCAGCAAACGGCAGCGTGTCTCTCCCGGTTCCTTTACAATCCGGACAGGTATCGTTCCGCCAGGTGACGAGACGAAGCATATAATCCGGATTGACGCTGGCAGTGATGCGAACCGGCGTTCCCTTCTGGTCGACGGTTTTTTTCCGATAGTATTCCCCGCGTTCAATAGTGGCCTTGACCTCATGAAGGATTTCCGGCCGGTTGATCTGGAGTTCGGCCAGGTATTTCCCAAGATGATACGAATTGAGGTTCACTGCAATGTAATCGCCGCGCCCGGGCGCCATGGAAAAGGAAAAGGCCCGTTCACCCGCGGTGGCCATCCCCGGACCAATAGCGGAAACGGAGCCGATTACCACGGCGCTGGCAACAACAAGCCATGACCACAAGGATGCCCTATGCATATGGTGCGTCTCCACAATGACGGGATAGTAATGAGTAGTCGAAAACGACGACCGCCTAACGCGACCGCTTTTTCCTACTATACCAGAAGAAAGGTTGAAATCAACATATACTGTCGTTTGTTCCACGTGGAACATTCGGGATGGTCTTAAATGTCCCTTTCACGGTTTCACGTGGAACACTACGGTTCCGCTTTACGGCTGATTGTATCTTTCAGCCAAGGATGCAGCCGAGGTGTTGCCTGCCGGTTCCAGTGAAACAGTCCTGTCCTGTGAAATCATCATACGCCGGCATATGGTTGTTTCACGTGGAACTAGTGTTGAATCCCTGTTGAATTGTACTGTTGAATATTGAATACTGTGCAATATGAGATATGATCAGATGGGATTCAACACCATCACACCCGCAGCCAACCGTCCACAAACCCGTTCCATTTCTCCTTTCCCCATACCATTAAGTTATTTACCACTATTTTGACAAATGTGGAGGCCATAGTAGTAGTTGTAGTTATAACGGGAGTTAACCTAAAAAGAAAAAACCAAAATCCAAGGCCGTTCTCTGCCACTAACCCGACGGACCGTTTGTTCATCCAATCACCGACCGTGTCGCTCTCACCTGTTTTTGCCTTTACAACCCCTCCCCGGGAGTATATTATACCGCCTTCACTCTTCGACTGACCCGTGTTGCAAAGGCTACCATAATGGAATTCTCCGTCAATAAAACCAAGTTCTCCGAAGCGCTTTCGCTTGTTACCGCAGTCGTGCCGGAACGCGCTTCCCGGCCGGTTCTCCAGAACCTCCTCCTAATCGGGAATGAGGATTCGACAATCACTCTAGCCGCCACCGATTTGGAAATCGGCCTGAAAATGAATCTGGAAGTAACTGACCTGAAAAGCCCGACATCCGTCCTCCTGCCGGCCAGCCGTCTGAACGCCCTGGTGAAAGGCACTTATGCCGACGACATCCACATGACCATTGAGGACAACAAGGCGGAGATGAAAACAAGCTACGGCCGTTTCCAGGTGCCGGGAATGGATGTTCTTGATTACCCGACAATCCCCGATTTTGCGGCCGAAGGTGTATTCCTTGTTCACGGCGACGACTTTGTCGAAGCGGTGCAGAAGACCCTGTTCGCCACGGCCAAAGGCGATACCCGCTATGCCCTCAGTGGAATATACGTCAATGTCGCCGATGGGTCGGCCGAATTTGTCGCCTCGGACACGCACCGCCTGTCCCTGGTGAAAAAGAAGGTAAAGAACCCGGACGCGGCGGCCGCCGATGCCATTCTCCTCACCAAAGGCATGAACACCCTGGCCCGCCTCGCTTCCGGCTCCGATATGGTGGAAATGGCGATAACGGCCAAGGAGCTGCTGGCGCGGACGCCGAACGCCACCGTCTTTATCCGCCGGGTCGAGGGGATGTTCCCCCGCTACCAGGACGTCATTCCGGAAAAGCGCGATACCCAGTTCACCGTCGACCGGGACGAACTCCTGCGGTCGCTCCATAGTATCGGGCTTATCAGTTCGGACGAGTCGAAGGCGGTTCTTTTCACCACTGGCGAAAACAGCCTCAAGCTTTCAGCCAGCAGTGAAAACGGCGAAGGCGATTTGACCCTGGACGCCGAGGTATCGGGCGGTCCGGTGGAAATCAAGTTCAATTACGTGTTCCTCGTCGACGCCCTGAAGAACATCGCCGAAGACAAGGTCACCGTCCAATTCAAGGACGCGGATAATCCGGTACGCATCGACGCCGGCGACTTTGTCTATGTTCTCATGCCGATGAACCGGTAGGCCTATGGCCAAGGCAATACGGCGAACCAAAAAGACCCGGATACGTGACGAGGCCGGACCGGAATGGCAACGGTATTTCGACCAGGTGAAATGGCGTCGCGAACGATTGACCAGTCCGAAATACCGGCCGCTGGTTATCTGTCGTTACGAGGTGGATGGGGTCGAGCGGGTGGTGGCGCGGCCGAAAAGCTTTCCGACGCCGGTAAAAAAAATCGTCGAAAAAGTGGTGAACCTTAAAGCGCTTGGCATTGCAATAAACATTGAAAGTATACGTGAGGCTTGGACGGCGGTGGTGGGTGAGGAAATCGCCAAGGATACCGGGCTGTATTCCTTCAAGAACGGCATTGTCACCATTGACGTTTATTCGCCTACCCTGTTTCAGGAACTACGTGCCTTTTACGCCGACGGCATCCAGAAAGATCTTCGCGACAAATGGCCGCTTTCCGTCCCTTTGGTTGAGGTTAAATATCGTTTGGCCCGAAAACAGAAGTTATGACCATAGCGACGTCACCAGGATTATATGTACACATCCCGTTCTGTCGGGCCCGGTGCGGCTATTGCACCTTTACCAGTAGCGTCTATTCAAAAGAAACCGCCGACCGTTACGTCGCGGCGCTGTGCCGGGAGGTGGCGGCCAAAGACATCGTCCTGCCATCAACCGTCTTTATCGGCGGCGGCACGCCGACCGCCTTGTCAATGGCGCAACTGGACCGCGTGCTGGCCGTCCTTCCGGAACCCGCCCCCGGCGCCGAATATACCTGCGAAGTCAATCCGGACACGGCGACGCGGGAAAAGTTGGCGCTCCTCCGGAGCTATGGCGTCAACCGTCTGTCGTTCGGCGTCCAGACATTCTCGCCAGATGGTTTACGGGTGCTGGGGCGCTGCCACGACAGTCAGACGGCGGCTGAGGCTGTGACTATGGCCCTCGAAATGGGGTTCCCCGCGGTTAACCTTGACCTTATTCACGGCTGGCCCGGACAAACCGAAGCCTTTCTGCTTTCCGATTTGGAACAGGCAATCGGCTTGGGCGTTCACCACCTCTCGACGTATTCCCTGATTCTGGACGAATCGGCATCACGATACGAGTATTTGTCCGGACTGTTAGGCCATGCCGACAGCGATTCCGAGCGGTTCGGGGAATTTTTTCAAACCAGCCACGACTATCTTACCAGCCACCAATTCAAGCATTACGAAACAAGCAACTACGCGAGACCGGGTTTTATTTGCCGTCATAATTGGAACATCTGGCGTGGCGGGGAGTATTGGGGAATCGGCCTCGCCGCCCACTCGCACCATCAGGGAAGGCGTTATGCGACGACCGGAGATATGACCGCATATCTCGAAAACGCCGGAATGCCGTCAAACCTTGAGTCATTTTCGGAAACCCTCGACGACGAGAGGAAAGCGAGGGAGACCGCCGTATTTTGGCTTCGGTTGTATGAGGGAATCGACCTGGCCGAATTTTCCCACCAGACCGGATTCGACTTCTTTGACCTGTATGCCACTGTGGCACCTCCGCTCCTGGCCAAAGGCTGGCTGGAACATTCCGCCGACCACAGCCATATTCGCGTTCCCGAAAAACTCCAATCGGTATTGGACACCGTTCTGGTTGAACTGATTTAATTAACACCGTAGTTAATCACGGATTACACGTATCATAAACTTCAGATACCCTGCAATCGCGATAAGTATTTTTATACTTATTATTTACAATCCTCTTTAATACCATATAACTGTCTACCCGGCACCTTGACAGCCCATACCGACCATGTAGCCGATATTCAGCCGGGTATTACTCCTACATCCTCTCTAAATCTCTACTATGCATATAATTATGCAAAGGGCGATGCCGTATCAGCACGGCCCTGGATAAACGTTTTTAACGATAATATAGTTGCATCCCCGGTTTGACCGGGTATAATGAAACGGTATAGAGATTTTTTTCCCTAACTCGCATGCGCCACGCCGTGGACAGGATACCTGCATGACGTCACGAGGGTGGAACTGGAAAGCCAAGGACCGCGCCAACGGCGGCTTGCTGTACGAGCCGGGGAATTGGGGGGATATACTAAAACTGTCGTGGCTGACGGCGGTTGTCCAATGGAAAGCGTCAGGAAAAAATTCTCTCGAATACTACGATCCGTTTGCCGGAGACGTCTCTTACCCGCTTGGCAAAAAAACCGCCGCCCGGCTCGCAGCCGCCGACCTCGATTTCTTCACCAGTATTGACAGCGCGTTTATCGCCCATGGCCGCTGGCCATCGGCTGGATCGGCTGTCCGGCCGCTGTTCACCGGTCCGGCCCTGATTTGGGAAAAGGACGATATCAGGCGGTCCAACTGGCAGGCGGTCCGGGATGTTACCGTCGTGGACGGCATAGCGTCCGGCTGGGAACTTCTCTACCGGCGGTCCACCGGCGCGGAGGCTGTCTGGCTCCTCGATCCCTATGACGTCCTGGCCGAGTGGCGGGATTGGCTACCGGTCCTACTGGAACGGGCGGTGACGTCCACCGTCGTTCTATACATCTTTAACCGCTCCGGGAAAAACCGCGAAGCCTTCCGCGAATACCGCGCATTCCGGAACGCGCTGGAAGACGGCCGGGGGCCGCTCCCGAAACGTCTCGGCCGGGCCGCCGCCGATGTATTTCTTCCGGAGCACTACCACGAAATGCTTTTTCTCCCTGGCGTGGCCGACTGCGAAGCGCCGGGAATCGGGGAATTGATGGCGGAACTGGGCCGTCGCACCTTTGCCCTTCGGGCGGCGCAGGAGCGGGCGGCGGTTTTCGAGGAGTAATCGCGGCGATTCGGAGCACGATGCCGGCGGTCCGCCCGATCTGGTCACTGTCGTTCCATTGCGCCGGTTACCCGGCCATGAAGAAATTGTAAAAACTGATTCAGACGTACTTCTCCATCAAACTTCACCATTGGCTCGCATACAACCTGGAGGAATTCTATGTCAACGCAAGCATCGGTACGCATGAACAAGGTGGCCGACAAGGCCGGGACCGAACCCGACGTCGTCGCCGCCGTGCGGAAATGGAAATCGAAACGGGGCAGCCTCATCATGGTGCTCCACGAGATCCAGAACGCCCGCGGTTATGTCCCCCGCGACGTCGCGCTGTACCTGTCCCGGGAACTGGACGTCCCCCTGGCGCGGATCTACGAGGCCCTGACCTTCTACCACTATTTCAAGCTTGAACCGCCCGGCAAGGCCATCATCTCCGTTTGCACCGGCACTGCCTGCTATCTCAAGGGTTCCCAGGCGCTGGTGGACGAATTCGCCCGGGAGACCGGCGCGCCGGTCGGCGGTTCCACCGAGGACAAGCTATTCCACCTCCAATGCGTCCGCTGTGTCGGCTGCTGCGGCCTGGCGCCGGTGGCTATCGTCAACGGGAAGACCTACGGCAAATTGACGCCACCCGACATCAAGAAAATCGTCCATGAATGGCGCGAACACTTCGCCGGCGATGCGCCCGAAGAAAAGACGACGGAATAAAGAACGTTCAATGAACTCCGGAAGCCTTTTCTGAACATGATGTCCGGTCCACGCAGACCGGTTTCAAGAAAGGCTGTCGAACCAATTTCCGCCACCATCGGCAGGCCTGCAAGTTTTTCTATTTTTGGCAAAGACCGGCGTTCGGCATTTCTTCAAAACGGGCAGGTGTACGCAGTACTGCCCGAAAATTGAGAACGCCGTCACCTTTTATAGAAGCCGGTTTATCCGGTTCTAAAAAAGAAAAACCCGCGACCGCACCGATACTGTCCACCGCATAGGAAGAACAATCATGCCCAAGGTCGACCTCAAGGAAATTCGCGAAAAGGAACTGGCCAAACAAAAGGCGTTCAAAGCGCGCCTGTTTGTCTGCGCCTCAACCGGCTGCGTCGCCTCCGGCTGCAAGGAAGTGATGGCCGCCGTCACGGAAGACCTCAAGTCCCACGGCCTCGACAAGGAAGTGCAGATCGTCCCCACCGGCTGCATGGGCCTGTGCAGCCACGGCCCGCTCATCCGCGCCGAAGTGCCGGGCCAGTAGCCCGTCCTCTACACCGAAATGGACGGCATGCTCGCCCGCCTCATGGTGGCGGAACACCTGGAACCGGCCATCCGCCGCCCGGAGACGTTCACCGGCGCGCCCGAGTTTTTGAAAGACCACACCCTCAGCCTCGACACGCCGTTCTTCACCGATCAGGTCAAGGTCGTTCTTGCCAATTCCGGCCACATCGTCCCGGAAAGCATAGACGACTACATCGCCGACGGCGGCTACGACGCCTGGCAGCGCGTCGTCACCTCGATGACGCCGCAGGACGTCATCCGGGAAATCACCGAATCCGGCCTTCGTGGCCGCGGCGGCGGCGGCTTCCCCACCGGCAAAAAGTGGGAACTCACGGCCCAGGTCCAGAATGAGGAAAAGTTCATCATCTGTAACGGCGACGAAGGCGACCCGGGCGCCTATATGGACCGGTCCATCCTTGAAGGCAATCCCCACGCCGTCATCGAAGGCATGCTCATCGCCGGCTTCGCCATCGGCGCGACCAGCGGCTGGTTCTACGTTCGGGCCGAATACCCGCTGGCGGTCGAACGCCTCGACAAGGCCCTGAAAGCGGCCCGCCGCTACAACCTTCTCGGCAAGGACATCCTCGGGACCGGCCGCGATCTCGACCTGGAAATCCGCCTCGGCGCCGGCGCTTTTGTCTGCGGCGAAGAAACCGCCCTTATCGCCTCTATCGAAGGCAAGCGCGGTTCCCCGACGCCGCGTCCGCCGTACCCGTCCGTCAAGGGTCTATGGGGCATGCCGAGCTGTGTGAATAATGTCGAAACGCTTGCCAACGTCCCGACCATCATGAACCGCGGCGGCGCCTGGTTCGCCTCGATGGGGACGGAAACGTCCAAGGGAACGAAGGTGTTCGCCCTCACCGGCAAGGTCAAACACTCCGGTCTTATCGAGGTGCCGATGGGGATATCGCTGAAACGAATTGTCGAATCCATCGGCGGCGGCACGTCGACGGGGAAAAAGATTAAAGCGGTGCAGACCGGCGGCCCGTCCGGCGGCGTCATTCCGGAAAAGGAAATGGATCTGCCGGTATGCTACGACCACCTGAAAAAGGTCGGGTCAATCATGGGGTCTGGCGGCATGATCGTCATGGACGAAGACGACGACATGGTCGACATCGCCAAGTTCTACCTGGGATTCACGGTTGACGAAAGTTGCGGTAAATGCGCTCCCTGCCGCATCGGCGGCAAACAGCTTCTTCTTCTTCTCGAAAAGATCGCCGACGGCAAGGCGGTTGAGGAGGACATCGAGGATTTGAAGCGCCTCGCCGTTTCCATGAAGAAGGCCTCCCTGTGCGGCCTTGGCCAGACCGCGCCGAACCCGGTGCTGTCGACCCTCAATTTCTTCCTGGACGAATATCAGGCGCGGCTCACCACCAAGGAGGCGTTGGCGGAGAAGGATAAGGCGTAAGGTGTCCTTGCGAAGTTTTTTCTATTGACCGTTTTTTGAATGAGCAACTTTTTCTAAATAGAAAAATAGACATCGTCCAAACGTAAAATAGAAAACGGACAACCCAAACTTTCAGTCATCCCCGAATTCAGAGAAGGACAGTAAACCATGATAACCGCAACCATCAACGGCATCCAGGTGAGCGTCGAACCTGGTACCAGCATATACAAGGCCGCGCACCAGGCGCAGGTCAACATCCCCACCCTTTGCTATCACCCGGACCTGGCGCCGACCGCCGCCTGCGGCATCTGCGTCGTCAAGGTGAAGGGCGCCGCCAACATGGTCCGCGCCTACACGACGCCGGTGGCGCAGGGCATGGAAATCGTCACCCAGGATCCGGAAATCGTCCAGGTCCGCCGCTCGGTTCTCGAGATGATCCTGTCGAACCACCCGAACGAATGCCTCACCTGCCTCCGCTCCGGCGAGTGCGAACTGCAAAACCTCGCCCGCGACTTCGGCATCTACAATTCGAAGTTGCCGAAAATCATCACCGAACGGGAAAAGGACGCCTCAACCAAGTCCATCGTCCTCGACTCCCGGAAGTGCATTCGCTGCGGCCGCTGCACCCAGGTCTGCCAGGAAATGCAGAACGTCTGGGCCCTGTCCATCGAACACCGCGGCCTCGACGCCGTCGTCCAGCCGGCCGGCGACATCGAACTGGCGGAAAATCCCTGCGTCCGCTGCGGCCAGTGTTCGGCCCACTGCCCGGTCGGCGCCATTTACGAATACGACGAAACCGAACTGGTGCGGAAAGCGCTTATGGATCCGGAAATGCACTGCATTGTGCAAATCGCTCCGGCGGTCCGCGTCTCCATCGGCGAATCGTTCGGGTTCGCGCCGGGTAAGAACCTTACCGGCAAACTCTACACCGCCCTCCGCCGCATGGGCTTCGACCAGGTGTTCGACACCAACTTCGGCGCCGACGTCACCATCATGGAAGAGGCGTCGGAACTGGTCGAGCGGATAAAGTCCGGCAAGGGGGCGATTCCCCTCATCACCACCTGCTGTCCGTCGTGGGTCGACTTTATGGAGAAATTCGACGCCGACATGATTGAGTATTTCTCGAGCTGCAAGTCGCCGCAGGCCATTGTCGGCGCGCTGTCGAAGAGTTATTACGCCGAAAAGGCGGGGATACCGGTCGACAAGATCTTCATGGTGTCCATAATGCCCTGTACGGCGAAGAAGTTTGAAATCGTTCGGGCCAAGGAAATGTTCTCGTCCGGCCACCAGGACATTGACGTCTCCCTGACGACGCGGGAACTGTCCCGCATGCTGAACCAGGCCGGCATCGAATTCGCCTCCCTCCCGGACGGCCAGGCCGATTCGCCGCTCGGGCAGTACACCGGCGCCGCCACCATCTTCGGCGAGACCGGTGGCGTGATGGAGGCGGCGCTCCGCACCGCCTACCACATGATTACCGGTAAGGAACTTGACCAACTTGAATTCGAGTCCATCCACACCATGGACGGCATCAAAGAACTCGCCATCGACATCGACGGCCTGAACCTCCGCATCGCCGTCGCCCACGGCCTCCGGCATGTGGAAGAGGTTATTGAACGCGTCCGAACCGCCTTGGAAAAAGGCGAAGAAGTGCCGTGGCACTTTATTGAAGTGATAGCCTGTCCCGGCGGCTGCGTCGGCGGCGGCGGCCAGTTCTGGGGTGTCAACGACGGCATCCGGAAGATGCGGGCGAAAGGCCTCAGTGAAGACGATCGCGGCAGCGCCCTCCGGCGGAGCCATGAAAATCCGGATGTCAAAAAACTGTACGAAGAGTTCATCGGCGCGCCCCTCAGCGAGAAGGCGCACAAATTATTCCACACCCATTACCAGCCGCGCAGCCAGTACCGGCGGTAACGGTGTACTGAAGGAATCAACGAGGCGGCCGGTCGACGGCCGCCTCGCTCTTTTTCCTACAGGCATTTTTTCGGACGGCTTCAAGGCGTACAGTCCCGTCGACAGCATGAGGGGAAACGTCGAACGCGCTGTTTTCGAATTTGATTTCCGGAGAAAAAGAATATAGTTGTACCAGTTGAAAACCTGACGAGCGGTACATGCCTGGAAAACGGCGTCCCACCCGCGAACTGTTTGAATCCTTGTCCGTGACCGGACGGCGCTGCCGTCGGCGCGGACGTTTCACTAGACGCAGTCCGAAGCTGTTCCTGAACAGCTTCCCGTAAAGGAAGACTCTCATGAACCGTATCTACAATTTCTCGTCCGGCCCCGCCGTTCTTCCCCTGACGGTCCTGGAACAGGCGCAGCGCGAACTTGTCGACTTCGAGGGAAGCGGCATGTCCCTCATGGAAATGTCCCACCGGGGAAAAATCTTCGACGCCATCATCAAGGCGGCCGAAACCAATTTCCGTACATTGATGGGCATCTCCGACGACTACGCCGTCCTTTTCCTCCCGGGCGGCGCCAGCCAGCAGTTCGCCATGATCCCGCTGAATCTTCTTCTCCCCGGCACCAGCGCCGACTATATCAACACCGGCTCCTGGGCGACGAAGGCTATCAAGGAAGCGAAAATCGTCGGCGACGTCAACGTCATCTGGGACGGCAAAGCCGACAACTACATGTCGACGCCCGACCTCGCCGGCCTTCGGTTTACCGCGAACGCCGCCTACGTTCACCTGTGCTCCAACGAAACAATCGGCGGCATCCGCTTTCCCGAGTTCCCGAAGACGGACGCCCCCCTCATCGCCGACATGTCGTCGGACATCATGTCCCGCGTCATCGACGTCAACCAATTCGCCATGATCTACGCGGGGGCCCAGAAGAATCTCGGCCCGTCCGGCATGGCCGTCGTCGTCCTCCGGAAAGACCTGGCCGAACGCTGCCCTGACACGGTGAACTACTTCTTCCGTTATAAAACCCACATGCCGGAACCGAGCCTCTACAACACGCCGAACACATGGGCCGTGTACATATTTAAACTGATCACCGACTGGGCCATCGAGCAGGGCGGCGTCGCCGCCATCCAGAAATGGAACGAGGAAAAGGCCGCCGCCGTCTACCGCGTCCTCGACGCTTCGCCCTTCTGGAAGCCGTGCGCCAACCCGGCCAACCGTTCCATCATGAACATCACCTGGCGCCTGGAGACGGAAGAACTGGAGAAAAAGTTCGTCGCCGAAGCCGCCGCCGCCGGCCTGGACGGCCTGAAAGGCCACCGCTCCGTCGGCGGCATCCGCGCGAGCATCTACAACGCCTTCCCGATGGAAGGGATAACGGCGCTGACCGCGTTTATGGAAGACTTTGCCAAGAAAAACGGCTGATACGCATACTCTGACTTTGGCGTCATGGCGTCGCGGCGGGGAAACGGGAGACCGTTTCCCCGTTTTTGTTTTGCTCCCGGTTGTACACGGTACGCCGGGATATTTATCCTGATAAAAGTATTGTCCCTCCTTGAAGCCGGAACCGCGATGCGGCACCGAGACGAGCACATTTCTCGAAAATTTCCCGGTCGCTTTCCGGCTGTCGAGAGGGGTGGTTCCATCGCAACGGAAAGCTTCTGTCAGAACGCGGCCGGCGAATCGCCACAGTGCGATCGTGATTCGGCCGGCACATCATACTTTTTGCCAGAAGAGGGCGAGCCATGGACTATGCTGCCGAATCACTTCGTTTACATTATGAATGGCGGGGAAAAATTGAAATCCGGTCAAAGGTGCCGGTGCGAAACCAGGAAGACCTGTCCCTTGCCTACACACCGGGCGTCGCCGCGCCCTGCCTCGCCATCGCCCGTGATCCCGATCTCGTCTACGAACTGACTGGCCGCTGGAATACCGTGGCCGTCATCACGGACGGTTCCGCGGTTCTCGGCCTCGGGGATATCGGGCCGGAGGCGGCGATGCCGGTGATGGAAGGAAAATGCGTCCTTTTTAAAGAATTCGGCCGAGTTGACGCCATACCGTTGTGTATCCGGACCCGTGACGTCGACGCCATAGTCGAGACCGTCGCCCTTCTCGCCGGGTCGTTCGGCGGCATCAATCTTGAGGACATCGCCGCCCCGCGCTGTTTTGAAATCGAACGTCGCCTTAAAGAACGCTGCGACATCCCGGTCTTCCACGACGACCAGCACGGCACCGCCATCGTCACCCTTGCCGCTCTTCTGAACGCCCTCCGGGTGGTCGGAAAGGATATTGAAGCGGTCCGCGTCGTCATGAGCGGCGCCGGCGCCGCCGGCGCGGCCATTGCCCTTTTACTTATGAAAATGGGCCTGCGGGACGTTGTCCTGTGTGATCGTCAGGGCGCTCTCTATGCCGGCCGCCCCGGCATGAACGATGAAAAAATCGCTTTATCAAAGGTGACGAATCCCCACAAGCGACGTGGCAGTTTGGCCGAAATGCTGAAGGGGACCGACGTGTTTATCGGGGTTTCCGCCCCCGGACTGGTGACGCCGGACATGGTCCGGACCATGGCGGAGCGGGCCATCCTGTTTCCGATGGCGAACCCGGTTCCGGAAATAATGCCGGACCTCGCCCGCGATGCCGGAGCGGCGGTGGTCGGCACCGGCCGGAGCGATTTTCCAAACCAGATCAACAATGTCCTCGCCTTCCCCGGCGTGTTCCGTGGCGCCCTCGACGCCCGGGCCAGCGACATCAACGACGCCATGCAAATCGCCGCCACCGCCGCCCTCGCCGCCAGGGTCGCGGACGGCGACTTGTCGAGTGACCATATTTTACCGGCGCCTTTCGAGGCCGGCGTCGGCGCCGCCGTGGCGAACGCGGTCGAAGAAGCGGCCCACACAACCGGAGTGGCCCGGTGCCGGGAACCGGCGCTGATCTGAGAAGGTCTTTTGGAAGAACGGAAAAACTAAATCCGTTGTAGAAAACAAAGCGTCGTAAAAAAGCTTCGATCCATAGCGGATTGAAGCTTTTTGTATCAAGGATGAGTCTTCGGACATTGTCAGGTACGTTCTACAAAAACCGCACCGATTCCGATGTTTTCTTATCCCTGACCACAGTGTCCTGTTTTATCCGGACAGACGCCGTCGGCGCGGTTTCGGTCAGCGGGCCGAACTTGCCCTGGTTTGAATAATTCATGACAACCGATTCGAAGCCTGGCTGTTCGTCGAATTTGAGGTTCCGCATGGCGAGTAAATAGCCGGTGGCGAGAATCACAACCGCGCCGAACCAGCAGATCGGATTGATAAAGCACAACCCGAAAAAGCCCCAGCGCGCCACAATCGGGAACGTGACGAATACCCGTATGACAATCTCGATGCCGGACGCCGCCATCGGCATGGAGTTTTTACCTATGCCTTGAAGGGTGTTCCGGAGAACGAAGAGAATGCCCAGAATAAAATAGAAAATCGACGCGGTGCTGAGATAGAGCCGCGCTTCCCGCACCACTTCCGGCTCGTTCGCGTCGAGGCCGAACAATCCAAGGAACCAGCCGCCCGACGTCACCATGGTGAACCAGCCGAGGGCGCCGACGAGGCAGACGATGAGGATGCCGTACTTGACGGCCCGGCGGATGCGGTGCATTTTTTGGGCGCCGAAATTCTGGGCCGTGAACGTGGCGATGGCGATGCCGAGGGAGGCCATCGGTTGGGTGGCGAGCTGATCGATTTTCACCGCCGACGAATAGGCCTTGATACTGTCTGTCCCAAGGCTGTTCACCGCCACCTGAAGGAACATGACGCTGATGGCGAGGATGGCCATCTGCGCCGCCATGGACAGGCCGATGGCGAGATGTTTTCGGGCAAAGGGCCAGGAGAAAGTCCAGTCCTGCCGCCGGAGGCGTAGAATCGGGAACCGTTTCAGGCTGTAGACAAGGCAGAGAACGACCGCCAACGCCTGCGATATCACCGTCGCCCAGCCGGCCCCGGCCACGCCCATCCCGACGTGGGCGATAAAGACATAGTCGAGGATGATGTTCGTGATGCAGGCGACGACGAGGAAGATAAGAGGCGTGACGCTGTCCCCAAGCGCCCGAAGAATGCCGGAAAACAGGTTGAAGAAAATCGTCACCGCCGTCCCGCCGTAGATGACGATAATGTACGACCAGGAGTCGTCGATGATGTCGGCCGGGGTTTTCATCACCTCGAACATCCAATAGGCGGACGACATGGTGATGATGGTGAGGATGGCCGATATCGCCAGGGACAATATGATGCAGGTTGCGACGGACCGGCGCACCCCGTCATAATCCCGGGCGCCGTACCGTTGGGCTGTCGTGACGGTGAAGCCGCTCGTCAGCCCGAACGACACGCCGATGACGAGGAATGATATCGCCCCGGTGGCGCCGATGGCGGCCAGGGCCCGGGTGTTGATGATGCGGCCGACGATTATCATGTCGGCCATGTTGTAGAACTGTTGAAACACGTTCCCTATCAAAAGCGGCAGTGAGAAAATAAGAATCTGACGCGCCGGATGGCCGCGCGTCAGATCCAAGTTCAAGACCGACATGGTTTTTCGCCTTTCGTGAGCATTGTCTGGACGATGGTATTGTCCATCTTTGTCGGCCGCAGTTCAAGAGGCTGCACGCCGTTTTCGCCGGCCATCCAAAAATTAGACGCTCGCGGTCGATAAACCCGGATTCACTCGACAAATCCGTCCCCGCCCGGTTCATTTCGGCCCGATTAACGCCACGCATATAAGCCGGAATGACGGCCATAGAGATGGACTACATGGACCGCCCGCCCGACTGTGAAAAAACGCGCACCCCTGCGAGTGCGCGTCTTCGGCATGGATAGTGCCACTGTAAAAATTGAAGCGCTTTTCCCGCGACGAGCGTCTTCGTTGGCAGCGAAAAGGCGGGAATGTCATTTTGTGGTTATCGTCGCGGGTCGGCGCCGTACTAATCTCCGGGTCGGCGAAAAAGGGTTCAGCCCGTGTCTCACAGTGATTCACAATTCCCTTCCGCGCTTTTCCCGGATGAGTTCTCTGAAAAACCGCTTTCAGCCGTTCGCCATAATCGCCTTGACGGCTGTTTGGGTATCGGTTTTCGGGAACAGTTCGTAGCCGACGATGCCGGTATACCCTATGTTCTCCAGGTGGCGGAGGAGGAGGGCGTAGTCGATTTCTCCCGTCCCCGGTTCATGGCGGCCGGGTGCGTCGGCGACGTGAATATGGCCGATGGCGTCGACGTATGTCGACAGGGTGTCGGCCAGTTTTCCTTCATTGAGTTGCATATGGTAGGCGTCATAGAGAACTTTCAGGCGGGGCGAACCGATAAGGCGGACAATCTCCGCCGCCATCTGCGTGGTCTGGAGAAAATTGCCGACGTGATCGGTGGTGATATTGAGTCCTTCGAGGTTCAGGTTGACGCCGTATTCGTCGGCAAGGGGCACGCAGGCGAGGAGGGTGTCGTACATGGAGCAGAGTTTGACCGTGTCGGAAAGATCGTCGTAGTGGTTGACGACCACGCCGCCGTCGCCAAGGGCGTTCGAATGGATAGTGACGCTGAGGGAGCCGATTTTCTTCGCCACCTCCAGGGACTGGCGGAGGGCGTCGAGATACGGTTTTTTGTGGGTCGGATCGATGAGGGAATAGTCGGCGTCGCCGTTGAAGCCGCAGATGCCGATGCCGGCGTCACGGGCGGCGGCATGGAGCGCGTCCAGATCCTTGTCGGTCCAGCCCCAGAATTCGATAAATTCAAAACCATCCTTCCGGGCCGCCTGAAACCGGTCGTAAAACGGGATCTCGGTGTACAACGTTTCCAGATTGGCCGCTTTCCTGAGAGTCATGGCTCGTTACTCCTAAAGTGGGGTCGAAGAGGGGCGCGCCGGTTCCGGCCGCCGCGCCCGGGGGTTTGCGTGGAGGCGTTTTCAGCCTGCGACGCCGTCGGCCGGGAGACGGACGGATCGTTACGTCGGCGCGGCGACGGCAGGCGAACAGCCTCGAGTGTACGCGTTCCAGTGTGACGTTACAACAGGAAAACTCACTGACCGGCCATGAACGCTTCGACGTTGTCCTTGGTGATGAGTTCCGCCTTGGTGACGGTATGCGGCGGCAGTTTTTTGCCGGCCAGAACGTCGAGGTAGGCCTTGATGGCGGCGCGGGCCTGAAGGGCCGGATACTGGGCGACGCTTCCCATGAGGGAACCTTCCCGGATAGTGAGGATGTCGTCGTTACTGGCGTCGAAATCGAAGACGGCTATTTCGCCGACGCGGCCGGCCTGCTCGATGGCCTGGATGGCGCCCTGGCCCATTTCGGCATTGACCGACCAGACGATGCTGACGTCGGGGCGCGAGGTCAGGAGGTTCTGCATGACGTTGAAGCCGAGGTTCCGGTCGCAATTGGCGGTCTGGGAGGCGACGATTTCAAAGCCGGGCTTGCCTTCGACCTGGTCCCGGAAGCCCATGAGGCGCTGCTCGAGGGCGTCGACGCCGGCCGGGCCTTCAAGAAGGACGACCTTGCCGCCGGGGAGCTTTTCCGCCGCGTATTTCCCGGCGAGGGCGGCGGCCTGGTACTGGTCGATGCCGGTGTAGGTCTCGACGCGTCCGCCGTCCTCGGCGAGCGCCGTCATGTCGATGGTGTCGTTGACGAGGATGACCGGGATGTCGGCGCGATTGGCCTGGACGATGACCGGATTCAGAGCTTTCGAATCGGCGGCGGAGAGGATGATGGCGTCGAAGTTGGAGATGATGGCGTTCTCGACCATCTGGATCTGCCGCTCAACATCCATTTCCTTTTCCGGGGCCTGGAAGGAAAGTTCCACATTCATTTCTTCGGCAGCCTTTTCAGCGCCGTCCCGCATGTCGATCCAGAACTGATCGGTCATGGCCTTGACGACATAGGCTATACGGGTCTTTTCAGCCGAGACGGCGACGCCGGCACTCAAGGCGAACAGAAGGGTGAAGGCGAGCAATACTTTTTTCATGATTTTCTCCTCGTGGTAGACAACGGGACGGTTCTTAGAAAAACAGCGAAAAAACGGCACACGTTCGGACATTTTGGGTTATGGAGCCGGTCTGGTGGTGGACCGCCCGGTTCAGGCGCGCTTCCGGTTCCGGAACGAATCCAGCAGTACGGCGGCGATGATGATGACGCCTATGATCAGTTTCTGAAGGTACGACGACACGTTCATCAGGTTCAGGCCGTTCCGGATGACTCCCATGATGATGGCGCCGAGCAGGGTTCCCCACACGCTCCCGGAACCGCCCAGGAGGCTGGCGCCGCCGATGACGGACGAGGCGATGGCGTCGAGTTCGTAGCCTTCCCCGGCGATGGATTGGGCCGAGTTCAGCTTGGCGACGAGGACGATGCCGGCGAGGGAGGCCATGACGCCGCAGACGGTATAGGCCAGGGTCTTGGTGCGGTCGACATTGATGCCGGAGAGGCGGGTGGCTTCCTCGTTACCGCCGATGGAGTAGATGTAGCGGCCGAATTTGCGGTATTTCAGGACATACCACATGATGGTGTAGAGGATGAGCATGATGATGATCTGCACCGGAATCTCGGCGATGCGGCCGGAGCCGATCCAGCGGAACGAGGCCGGATAGCCGGTGATGGTCTTGCCGTTGGCGAGGGTCAGGGCGGCGCCGCGGGCGATGGACATCATGCCGAGGGTGGCGATCATCGGTTGCAGCTTGAAGCGGGAAATCAGGATGCCGTTCAACGTGCCGCAAATGGCGCCGATGATGATGGCGACGAGGATGGCGACAATCGGCGTGACGCCCATGCCGACGATCAGCTTCCCCATGACGATTCCGGAAATGGCGAGGACCGAACCGACGGACAGGTCGATGCCGCCGGTAAAGATAACGACGCTGATACCGAGGGCTATGATGGCGTTGACGGTGACCTGCTGAAGGATGTTCACAAGGTTCGCGCGGCTGCTGAACACGGGCGACAGGACAGACATGAGAATGCACAACGCCACCAGGACCAGAACCGGCGTCAGGTTCGACATGTCGATTTTCTTGGCTTTCATCATACTCCTCTCATTCTTTCGGACGTGGCAAGAGAAAGGCCGCATCGGCAAAAATCGGGCACAACGCGCCCGGCGCTGAAGCGGAAACGCTCCGGAGCGTGGCGCGGCGGTTGAAATACGGTCGTCATTCGCGACCGCGTCATTAAGGGGATCGGGGGTGGACGTGGGTCACTCTCTCATGGTGCGACCTGGGCGCAGGACTCCGGGTCGACGGCGGTGCCGGTGGTGTATTTCATCACGTCGCCCTCGGTGAGTCCTTCCGGGTTGTCGAAGCATTTTGTGATGCGGCCTTCGTGCATAACGTAGATGCGGTCGGCCACGCCGAGCGTTTCCGGGAGTTCCGACGACACCATGATCACGCCCTTCCCTTCCTGCTTGAGGCGGTTCATGATTTTGTAGATCTCCACCTTGGCGCCGACGTCGATGCCCCGCGTCGGTTCGTCGAAGATGACGATGTCCGAGTCGGAATTGAGCCACTTGGCGATAACGACCTTCTGCTGGTTGCCGCCGGACAGGTTTTTCACCTTCTGGTCGAGGGACGGGGTCTTGATGCGCATCGAGTCGGAGAGGCTGGTGCAGATGCGCCGTTCGCTGGCCCGGCTGATGCCGAAGCCGGTCATGACGTTGTTCAGGTTGGCGAGGACGATGTTTTCCTTGACGGAGAACGAGAGGATGAGGCCCTGGTTTTTCCGATCTTCCGTGAGGAGGGCGAGGCCCTGGTTTTTGGCGTCTTCGCAGCTCTTGATGGTGGTCGGAATGCCTTTAATGAGGATTTCGCCGGAGTCGTACGGATCGGCGCCGAAAATGGCCCGCATCGTCTCCGTCCGCCCGGAGCCCATCAGCCCGTAGAACCCGACGATTTCGCCGTGACGGACGTGGAAGGAAATGTCCCGGAGGAGGTTTCCCTGGTTCAGGTGGCGGACCTCGAGGATGTTTTCTCCCGGCTCGCAATGAACTTTCGGATACTGTTCGGACAGGTCGCGGCCGACCATGAGCTTGATGAGAGTGTCGACGGTGGCGCCTTTGGCGTCGACCGTCTCGATATACTTCCCGTCCCGGAAGACGGTGATGCGGTCGCCGATTTTGAGGATTTCCTCCAGCCGGTGGGAAATGTAGACAATCGCCACCTTTTTGGCCTTCAATTGGGCGATGATGGCGAAGAGACTGTCCACTTCCTTTTCCGTCAGGGCCGAGGTCGGTTCGTCCATGATGATGATGTCGGAATCGAAGGAGATGGCCTTGGCGATTTCCACCATCTGCATCTGACCGACCGAAAGGGTGGAGACGAGGGCGCGCTCGGAAATGTCCGAATTGATGGAGTCGAGGAGGCGCCGGGCGTCGGCGAACATCCTGTTCCAGTCGATGCCGCCGAAGGCGGTGACGGGTTGGCGGCCGAGGAACATGTTTTCGGCGACGGTCAGGTTCTTGAGGAGGTTCATTTCCTGAAAAATGATGCTGACGCCGCGCTCGCGCTGTTCGAGAACGCTTCTGGCGACGATGGCTTCGCCCTTGTAGACGATGCTGCCGGAATACCTGGTATTGACGCCGGCAAGGACTTTCATGATGGTCGATTTTCCGGCGCCGTTTTCGCCGAGGAGGACATGGACCTCGCCCGGATAGGCGTCGAAATGGACCCGGTCCAGGGCAAGTACGCCCGAGAACTCGACGGTTATGTCGTCCATGCGGACGATGGGTACTGGCTGGGCAGTCACGAATCCCTCCCATTCAACAGGGCACGGTACGCCGTGCTGGAATTCAGATAGACTGGGCACGCGCCCAATACGAACGAAAAAAACATCCCGCCGAAGCGAGGTTCCGCTATTTTAGGGGTCATGGCTGCAAAAAACAGGCAAAGGAAGCGGCGAAGACGACGCCGCAGCACGCGTGAGGGAAGAAAGCACGGACGGTGTACGCGCCTAGTTATGTGGTTGTAACGACACTATAACGCACCAAAACGCGGTTGTCAACTCCAATGTTTGGAAAAACAGCGTGATGGCGATACGGAGCATCTGTTACGTTGGCGGAACATGTTGAAAGATATATGGATAACTGACTATAAATCCTTTGTGAAAATATTGTGTACGCGCCCAGTTAATCGGGAGAGCGAAGGCTATAGGTCGATGTTTTCCGCGCAGGCGATATGTATCCGGGTATAGGCGATCTCATTGTCCGGCTTCCTGCCGCCCATGAGAAAATTGGTCAGCACCGTCACCGGCAGCGAGCCCTGGAGATAGAGGTTCTGTTCAATAACGAAGTCGACCACCCGTTCCCGCAGAAGCCGGGCCGTCGTCTCGGACACATCGTGGCAGACGACCCGCACCCGTCCGGCCCGGCCGCAGCGGCGAAGCGCTTCGGCGCAGCCGGGGACGCTTTCGTTGGCCATATAGATGGCGTCGGCGGCCGGGTGGTCGGCGAGGTAGCGGCCCACCCGTTCCAGCGTCACGTCGTAGTCGTTGTAACATTCGATAACCGTATCCGCCTCCGGGTCGCGGCCCAGTTCGGCCATGCGCTGGCAGAAACCTTCGACCCGGCGCCGGTGACCGTCGTATTCGCGGTTGCCGCAGGCGATCAGTATGGGCGAGGTCGCCGGCACCAGTTTGGCCATGATTTCCGCCGCGATCCGACCGCTTCGCCGGTCGTCCTGTCCGACAAAGCACATGCGGCCGCTGTCCGGAATGTCCGAGTTGAATGTCACGACAGGGATCCCGTCCCGGACGAGGGCGAGGAGCCGGTTCCGGACCGGTTCGCTGTTACGGGCGCAGATGGCCAAGCCGCGAGCGCCGGCGGCGATGGCATCGTCGACGGCTTCGACATATTCTTCGGGAAGGTCGGTGGCGCAGTGGGTGACGATGACGTCCATGCCGAAATCGGCCAGCTCGGCCCTGGCGTTTTCGAGGCCCCGGTCCACCTCTCAGCCAAACGAACCGGACCAGACCGGCATCACCACGGCTATCTTCATGCCCTTGTTTTTCAGGGCCAGGGCCCGGGCGGCCCGGTCCGGCGTGTAGTCGAGATCCCGCAACGCCGCCTCGACCCGCCGGCGCTTTTCCGGATTGACATTGGGCCGGCCGTGCAAGACCCGGTCGACAACGCCGCGGGACACCCCGGCATAGGCGGCTATTATTTTAATAGTCGGTTTCACGATTTGTTTTTCCAATACTTATCATGGGCGCGCGCACGCGATTGTCGATGCTTGATACTGTACATCACAAACCCGGTATTGCAACAGGAATGGACAGTTTTTTTCATCCGGCGGTCATTCGGTGCCGTACTTTCCACCTGGATAACCAGTCGCGACGGCGGAAAAAATCCTTTTGGAACCGTCTCCACCGGCGTTTTTAAAAGGGTATCGGCGGGATCTTCTGGCATCCATTTTCCGGAAAGTGACATGCTGTGTGAACAACTCGTCCGGCCTGTTTTTTGAATCCGGGTATGGCGACCGGGCAGCCGAACATACTTTCGGTAAATCGGGTAGTGTCGCCGACAATAAAACACTTGCAATATGGTGAATAAACCTGTATAGTAATGAAACCCGATGCGAATCAGGGTGAGGGGATTTTTTGGAACGAAAGGAATTGCGCCACACGCAAAACTACGGTTGAAATTCTCCATCGTCACTGTCCACCCGGCAGGTTTGACGATGTAGTCATATCCCATTGTACCGACACATTCCTGTCGATGTATTCATCCGCCGGCCCACACTCGGCCGCATACGGAAACGGTTTCGCCATACCGTATTTTCGCGCCGCCACGGTGCCACGTGCAACAATCCTGTATCCATGCACACCCAAACCAGGCCCGCCGGCCTGGAATCATGATAATTCCACCATACCCATCCTCGATGTTTGTTTTCTCCGGAAATCCTGACCAAGTACCTTTTCCTGGTCGGCCCGCTCCACGACGATCCATGAGGTCTCCCCGATACATTGGTCTGGGTCAACATCCCTGTCTCATCGTGCCGGACGACGGGCTGAAATGTCAAGGACGGCGGGTGACTCGCTCTCATTCTCTCCCTTCATGCCGTCCGTCCCATCGCCACCCTGTCCACCGGTCTCAACCATAACCGTAAACTTGTAAAACACTTCAGTCGTTCTCCACATCTCGTCGATAGATGTTTCGGGCCGACGTGCGGCATGGCGTCGGGCCTGTGTACGAGCGAGATCCGAACCGTCCGCTTTCGTCTGAACCTGCACGACTTTCCGATCCGGCAACCGGTCACTCCCGCCGCCGCATGGGGAACGGCTGGTGCCATGTCCGTCGTCCGGGAAAGCGATCACGCTCGCGTGACACCCACTATCGCCTTGATAAGGAGAAGGCTGTGCGCAGATTTTTGGTGATCGTCGTTGCCTCGCTGGTCCCGGTCGGTATGTGGACCGCCGGTTGTCGGCAGGAACGTCAAGCAGCCTTCCCGAATTCCCCGGAAATGGCCTCACTTGCCAAATCCGGCGCCGGCCGGACCGCCGAGGCGGAAAATCCGACCACACCGCCGGAAATTCCCCCCGCCCCCATCGACCGGAGCGTGATGCACCTGGCCGATTCAAGCGTCCTCGCCAGGGTCCAGGCGGTGAGCGACCAGGCCGACCAGTTGGCCGGACCGACCCCGGACGAAGGCCTCTTCACCCTTCCGGACCTGTCCCGCGACATGGCTTCGGCTCCGGCCGGAGCGCCGGCCGCATCGGCGTCCGCCACGCCCGCCACGGCGTCGGCTTTGCCGGCCCGGAGCGGTCCGCTGCCGTCCGGCCGCGAATTCTGGTCTAAACCGGTCGCCGCCAGAACCGACCGTCCGGTCCAGGCTCCGGCCGATATCTCGGCCATGAGCC
>JAJQFC010000173.1 GCA_021201355.1 Planctomycetaceae bacterium
CCTTCCTACTCTTCATCCATTCGCCCTCGATGACGAGGTTCACCGCGGCGGTCTTGGCCGGAAAGAAAACCTTCAGGAGCCACCAGGAAAAGAGGAGAAGAATAGCCACATACGGGACGCCGTAGAGCATCCATTTGACAAAGGACATGTAGCCTATCTGATTGATGAACTGGATGCCGACGGCATTCGGCGGCGTGCCGATGGGGGTGCCGATGCCGCCGATGTTGGCGGCGAAGGGAATCGACAACGCCAGGCCGGCGCGGCAGCGGTCGTCCGGCGGGATAATCGCCAGGACCGGGGTGAGAAGGGTCAGCATCATGGCGCAGGTGGCAGTGTTCGACATGAACATGGAGAATAACGCGGTAATCACCATGAGGCCGAGCATGATCATGGCCGGGCGCTTGCCGAACGGCTTCAGGATGATGCGGGCGAGGTTCAGGTCGATACGGTATTTCGTGGCGGCGGCGGCGAGGAAAAAGCCGCCGGTGAACAACATGATGGTGGGGTTCCCGAAGGTGTGGAGAAGATCCTGGAAGCGGATGGACGTGCCGACCGTTTCCTCGCTTCCCCGGAAGACGAAAAGGCCCCGGTTCGAACACATGATGAGGAGAAGGGTGATGGCAAGGACGGAGGCCGCGTGAATGGGGATCGGCTCGAAAATCCAGAATGCGGCCGTGATGACGAAAATGGCGATGACCCGCTGTTCCATCACCGTCAACCCGGGCATGTGGAAGGCGTCCGGCGGAAGGGCGAGGACGACGAAGAACAGGACTATCGGCACCACCAGGGAGATTAACCGGCGAATCGACATAAGGCACCTCCGGGCCAAATAACGTCCAAACCGCGAATTTCCAACCCTCCCAAATCACCACCACTCACCACTTTTGTTTCTTCTATGAAGCGGTTTCGGTACTGCCTGCTTTTTACGACAGAACGCCGCAGGCAGAACCGGAAACGCCGCAATTCAGTTCGTTACAACACAGGCGAACCTGCGTCGGGTACACCATGGGCGGCAGCATAGGGTATGCCGCCGCCCAGGCGAGTGTCTCATACCTCCGTTATGTCATACGATTCTTCATGACACATGAGGCTTTCCTAGTACAGCGCGTTGTAGATTTCCTTGACCTTGGCGGCATCGAGTTCGACGTAGTTGTTGGCCATGAGACGGCCCTGCTTCGTCATGACATTGTCGGTGAAGGTGTCGATGTCTTCCTTGGTGACGCCGTACTCGTGGAGCGGCTTCCGCTGGATGACCTTATTGAGGAGCTTCTCGAGTTCGTCGTAGACGTTGTCCGGCTTGCAGCCGATGATATTGGCGACGAAGGCGTCGAAGTCCTTGATGGCGCCGTTCGGGTTCATCTTCTGGTAGGTCTTGAAGACCTCGGTGAAGATGGCGTAGTTGGCTTCGCCGTGCGGGACGTGGTAGGTGCCGCCGAGGGGATAGGACATGGCGTGGACGGCGGCGCAACCGGCGTTCCCGAAGGCGATGCCGGCGTAGTTCGAAGCGATGAGGAAGTCGCCGAGGAGCGGAATCCGGGCGTCTTCGCCTTTCTTGGCGATTTCCAGGTAGCCCTTCAGAATGAGTTCAATCGCCTTGTAGCCGAACAATTTCGTGTACGGCGTGGCCTTCGGGGACAGGCTCGATTCGAAGGCGTGGATGAGGGCGTCGACGGAACTGGTGGCGAAAAACTTGAACGGCAGGCCGGTGAGAAGCTCCGGAATCATGACGGCGGAGTCGGCGTAGAGTTCGTCCACGGCGAGGCCGAGCTTGGTGTGGCGGCTCTTCAGTTCGAGGATGGAGATGTTGGTGACTTCCGATCCGGTGCCGCAGGTCGTCGGGACGAGGACGAGTTCCTTGTCCTTGATGATGTCCATCTTCCGGTCGTAGAGATCGAGGATGGGGGAGACGTTCTTCAGGGCGTACAACTTCGAAATGTCGATAATGGTGCCGCCGCCGATGGCGATGATGCGCTTTACGTTTTTCGGCATGGCGGCGTAGATGGCTTCGGCCATTTCGTCGGACGGTTCGCCGAGGCCGTATTCTTCCTGGTAGAGGACGTGGCACTTCAGGCCCATTTTGCCGAAGAAGGGATCATAGATGTACTTGTTGGTGATGACGAGGTCGCTGTCCTTGATGTCGTAGGCGTCGACAAATTCCTGACAGGTCTTGAACATGAACACGGACGGCTTGATTTGAAGCATTTTCATAGTGCGACTCCTTGAGAAAACAGACGAAGCTCGATTTCCTGCTTGTACCGCAGTGCCGGGCAGGAGAATCGCCCCGACAATCGGGACGAGTACTCGTATGGCAATAGAAGTGTATATACCCGACAGTACTCAATTCACCGGGAAATGCAAGTGGCGCAGGTCACCGTTTTTCATTTCCCGCCGGATTTTTTACACCCGGGTCAGTCACAGTCTCCGGTCGACCCGGCATGACTGTATGATAACGCCCCGACCGGCGGACCGGCCGGGGCGCGGGAATGCGGTCCGATTAGGCCCAGATTTCCGCATCGCTCGGGATCTTCTTGTCCTTCATGAAGTAGGCGATGCGGGAGATGTTAATCAGGTGGTAGTAGGTCAGGTTCTCGGAAATCGAGTTGTTGCCCCACGAGCCGCAGCCGAGGGTGTTCGTCGGGTTGAGGACGATCTGGAAGGAGCCACCGGAGGTCGAGGA
>JAJQFC010000094.1 GCA_021201355.1 Planctomycetaceae bacterium
CCCCCCCCCCCCCCCCCCCCCCGACCTTTTTTTTCCCCCCCCTCCCCCCCACCCCACACCTGTGCGGGGCGGGTGGGCTGTTCTTTTTTACCCCCCCCCCCGGCGGGGGGGGGGCCCCGGGCGATCTCCTCGCGTTCGTGCGCTCCCAGATAGGCGAGGAGGGTGGCGGAGGCGAGGGCGGCGACCCGGGTGAGGATGGTGTCGCGGGGCTATTCGAGCGGATAAAGATCCTGGACGATCGCCACCTCCACGAGGCCGCCGGTGGCGTTCAGACGTTCCAGGTTGACCGTGGTGTTCCGGGACCATTGGGTTATCCACGACAGGACCGGCTGGTCGTCGCCGCCGTCGCCCGGGAGCCAGTCCGAGGTGGCGTAGAGGCCGTTCGCGACGAGGGCCGGAATGGCGACGATTTCCCTTACCAGTTCCCGCATGGCGGTATGGCCGAAGCCGCCGGCGCCGGGCAGCTCCAGTTCGAGCCGGAGCCGATCCGACACGAGGCGGACGGCGCTTTTCCACGCTTCCAGCGGGGTGATGGGCTGGCGGGACGGATTCAGGGCGGCGGACAGGGCGTAAAAAACGCGGAAGTAACGGTCGTTCGGACCCGGGTTGACGATGATGCCGTCCCGGGCGGCGAGGATCGGTTCATTCTGGAAAAAGGAAAAATCCCAGCCTTCGACATCCGGCGGGCTTTCGAGATCGGCGACGATGGCGGCGAGGGACTGGATGTCGAGGTTCTCGGCCAGATCGTCCAGATGGACGACGCGGTGCGGCGTATACGGTGCGACAGCCGGGTAGGGGAGGAGCAGGGCGGAGACGACCTCCCCCTCCTCCAGCCGCGCCAGACGCTCGGGAAGAGTGCCGGTGTCAAGAAGGAGATCCTGGGTGACGGCCAGTTTGACGACGTGGCGGAGGTTGACGCTGAGAAGGCCCTGATCGCGGCGGCTCGCCAGCATGAAACGCCATTCGCGGAGCTGTTCATTCCAGTCGAACTCCCCGGCGGCGTCGGGCGGCATGACGGCGGCGTCGACGCTGGTGGCGGCGCGGTAACGGGTGGGCTGAAAAAACATCTTCACGACCAAACCTCCGACAACGCCGAGAGCCACGCACATGAAGACCATGCCGGCGTGGCGCAGGGCGAGGTAGCCCGGATTCAGACGTGACGGTTTCCGTTTTTTCATAGCCGCTTTGCCGTTGAGTTACCCAGAAATAATCGAAATCCCCGTAGAGTGTTTCCCTGTGCGCCGTCCCGGACAATCGTTCCGGGCGGGGAAGGGATGGTTTTGTATCACCCTAAAAGCCTTTCCGCCAGCCGTTCAGCCCACCGCCTTCGGACTGGCCCATACGGCTCCGGAGCCGCCGGCCCCGGCCCGGCGGCGGCATGGCCGCCTCGGACGCCGCAGTCCCGTACGTCACCGACGGCGGCAGCGCCGCCCCGGTATACGGCAGGACCTCATCGTCCTCGCAGTATTCCTCTTCCGGTTCCGGCTCCTCCTCGACAATGGGCGTGGCCGGAACGTTGTGTTGCGTCATAAAGGTCGACGCCATATTGGACACCACCGGCTGCACCGGGACGGTCTCGGCGCCGGCCAGGACGTCCCGGTACGGGAGCACCTCGGGGAGCCGGGCCGGGGACGAGGCGTTCGAGAACCCGGCGCCGGGGCGGAGGCCTTCCGGCGGCACGCCAATCTCGGGGAAATCGAGGCCGAGGGAGAGGTTCTTTTCCGGATCGAGGGACGGGACGACGATAATCTGTCCCGGCCGGACCACCGGATCATTCCGGGTCACGCCGAGCATGGCCGACCTGACGTCGTGGACGGTGCGGGACGGCTGGCTCCGGTGCGGCGTTATCAACATCACCCGGGCCAGATCGGCGGACCGGGGCGCGATGTATTTGCCCCGGGCCGACGCGGCCGGAAAGGCCGGGCCAAGGTCTTCCCCGTCGTCCATACGTTCGGGATTCACCTCCCAGTTGGCGGCGAGGACGGCGTCGGAAAGGCGTACCGGTTCCAGACCCATGGGGAAGCGGCCGGGCTGGGTAACGTCGCCGAAAACGAAGTAATACCCGCCCCGGGCCCGGTTGGCCTGCACGCGGACGACGGTTTTGCCTTTGATATAGACCTGTACGGTCCGGCGAATTTCATCCGCCGCTTCGTCCGTAGTGAGACCGCGGAGGCGGACAAGGTCCGGCGCGTTCGGAATGCGGACCGTGCCGTCCGGCTGAATTTCCAGTTTGTCCGAAAACTCGGGGTGATCTTTCACCGTGACGGTGATGACGTCCTTCGGCTGGAGGCGGTAGAGTTCCGGCCTGTCGATATCCGGATAGTCGCCGCCAAAGACCAGTTGTTCGATGGCGTAGAACGTTTCCCCGGTATCGATGCCGGCGGGACGCGACCGGGACGCGGCGGCGGCGGCCACTCCGGACGCTTCCGGACGGGCCAGCGATCCGCCGCCCGGACCGCTCCGGGACCGGGGCAGGGCGACCGACGTCGGGTAGGTGGATGCCGGCATGGGATACGTGGCCGGGCCGCCCAGCATCGGCATGATGTCAGGGTCGCCGGGGAGTTCCGGGAGGGCGGCCTGGCGGTCGAGTCCGGCATAGAGGTCTTCCTCGAACTCGCCGAAGGAGTTGTTCCGGGGCGGGCGGGCCGGAACCTCGTAGGTGG
>JAJQFC010000322.1 GCA_021201355.1 Planctomycetaceae bacterium
ACGAACCACCGGGAGGCGGCGGCAGTCCGGGCGATCCGGACGAGGAGTCGTCCAGAAGCGGCGGCGGCAACGGCGGCATGTCGCCGAGGTCGAATCCGTCCAGGGCACAGGCCGACGCGCCGCAGGCCAGGGCCATGAACAGGGATAAAAACAGTTTCCGCATTTCAAATTCCTCCGATGCGTCGAACAGACCTCGCGCCCATTTCGAACCGACTCGTCCACCCCGGCGCCGGCACGGTCGGAAAAACCGCCGACGCGGGCATTGTGGACAGGTTCCGCTCCCGTTCCCCGGGAGACAATGCCCTTCCGGGAAAAAAGAGACTAGGTATTATTATCGGGCCAAGTGATAATGTCTTTCAATCTTTTTTGAAAACGGGCGAGATTTTTTTATACTTACAGGCTTTGGCAATGAACCGGACGGCGCCGTCCCGGACAACCGGGCAGCGCCGTGTCCTCTATACATATTATACGAAGCTGGTCGTTACCGTCGCCGCCGTCCACAGACCGGCGGGCGGGACAACGGAACGGCTTCCCGGCAGTCACACGACAGGAAAGACAAACGCACCCCATGGAAACCCAGGTAGTCATCATCGGCGGCGGCCATGCCGGCATCGAGGCCGCCCTCGCCTCGGCCCGGCTCGGCGCCGAGACCGTCCTCCTCACCCTCGACCCGGACAAGATCGGACACATTTCCTGCAACCCCGCCATCGGCGGCGTCGCCAAGGGACAACTGATCCGCGAAATCGACGCCCTCGGCGGCATGATGGGCCTGGCCGCCGACGCGAACGCCCTCCAGTTCCGCCTCCTCAATTCCTCCAAGGGACCGGCGGTCCAGTCGCCCCGGGCCCAGATCGACCGCTGGCGCTATCAACAGTGGGCGCGGAAATATCTGGAAAGCACCCCGAACCTCCACATCCGCCTCGATCAGGCCGTCGCCGTCGAGGTCGAGAACGGCCGCCTCGTCGCGGTCAGGACATTTTTCGGCGACCGCATCCGCTGCCGGGCGGCGGTCGTCTGTTCCGGCACCTTCGCCCGGGGAAGGCTCCATCTCGGCGCCACCCAATGGGACGGCGGCCGGGCCGGCGAGTCGAACGCGCCGTACCTTTCGGAAAGCCTCATCGCCCTCGGCCTTCCCCTGTTCCGGCTCCGGACCGGCACCTGCCCCCGTGTCGACGCCCGCTCCGTCGACCTGGACGAAATGCAACTCGAGGAAGGCGACCGCGACCCGGTGCCGTTCAGCTACCTGACGGAGCGGGTCGACTGCCCGTCCCTCCCCTGTTACGCCACCTGGACAACGGACGAGACGTACCGCATCGTCAAGGACAACCTCCACCTGGCGCCCATCGTCACCGGCGCCGTCGCCGGGGCCAGTCCCCGCTATTGCCCGAACTTCGAGACGAAAATCGCCAATTTCCCGGAAAAGCGCCGCCACCACCTGTTTGTCGAACCGGAAGGGGCGGATTCCGTGGAGATGTACCTGAACGGGATGTACCTGTCGATGCCGATGGAACTCCAGGACGACATCATCCACAGCATCCCCGGCCTCCGCCGCGCCCGCATCGTCCGCTACGGCTATTCGGTGGAATACGACGCCATACGCTCGACGGAACTCCGGGACACCCTGGAGACGAAAGCCGTCGCCGGCCTCTTCACCGCCGGCCAGATTAACGGCACCTCCGGCTACGAGGAAGCGGCCGGACAGGGTCTCCTGGCCGGCGCCAACGCCGGACTCCTCGCCCTCGGGCGGCCGGCCTTCCGCCTCGGCCGCGACCGCTCGTACATCGGCGTTCTCGTCGACGACCTGACCATTCGCGGCACCGACGAGCCGTACCGCCTTTTCACCAGCCGGGCCGAGTACCGCCTCCTCCTCCGCCAGGACAACGCCGACCTCCGCCTCACCGATCTCGGCCGGGACGTCGGCCTGGTCGGCCCGGACCGGGCGGACCGAGTCGCCGATCTCCGCCGGGAGATTTTGGAGGGACAACGCGCCCTGGCGGAAAACCGCCTGCCGAACGGCGACAGCCTCGAACACCTTCTCCGCCGCCCGGAAACGACCTGGGACGACGTCCGCGCCGCCCGGCCGGAACTGGAGCGGCTGTCCCGCCGGGCGGCGGAACAGTTGACCATCGAAACAAAATACGCCGGCTACATCGCCCGCCACCTCAGGCAGATCCACCAACTGGAAAAAAACCGCCGCCTGCGGATTCCGGACGGGTTCGACTTCACCGCGGTCGGCGGCCTGAGCCGGGAAGCGACGGAAAAACTCGGCCATTTCCGCCCGGAAAACCTCGACCAGGCCATGCGTATTTCCGGCGTCAGCCCGGCCGACGCCGCCCTTCTCATGGTGAAGATGGGGAAGGTGACGGCGTAGCCGTGCCGCCGGCAAAAATTCGGCCGGGACGGTGTTTGCATTTTTCCGGGAACGCTCCATAATTGTTCCGGCAAATTCAGTCACGATATTCAGTCGTGCTTCACAGTCGTTCGACCCTTTGGCAGAAAAGGAACCACCCCATGCGTAGACCGTTTATTTGCGGCAACTGGAAAATGTACAAAACCGTCTCCGAAGCCCTCGCCTTCATTAACGAAGCCAAGGGCCTCGTCGCCGACGCCAAGGATGTCGACATCGGTATCGGCGCTCCCGCCACCACCCTGAAGTCCATCGCCGACGCGGCGAAAGGCTCGAACATCATGATCGGCGGAGAAAACTGCCACTGGGAGAAGGAAGGCGCCTTCACCGGCGAAATCGCCCCGGGCATGCTTGTCGAGGCCGGCTGCGACTTCGTCATCATCGGCCACTCGGAACGCCGCCAGTACTTCGGCGAGACGAACGAGACCTGCAACAAAAAGGCGAAAGCCGCCATCGCCGCCGGCCTGACCGTCATCCTCTGCTGCGGCGAAACGCTGGAAGAACGCGAAGCCGGCAAGACCACCGCCGTCGTCACCGATCACGTCAAGAACGGCCTCGCCGGTTTCAGCCCGGAGGAGATGAAGAAGATCGTCATCGCCTACGAACCGGTCTGGGCCATCGGCACCGGCAAAACGGCGACGCCGGACCAGGCGCAGGAAGTCCACGCCGTCATCCGGAACCTCCTTGTTGAAATGTTCGGGAAGGACATCGCCGAAGCCACCCGCATCCAGTACGGCGGGTCGGTGAAGCCGGAAAACGTCAAGGAAATCATGTCGAAGCCGGACGTCGACGGCGCCCTCGTCGGCGGCGCCAGCCTCAAGGCCGATTCCTTCGCCCAACTGGTCCACTTCAATAAATAGGGCTGTTCCGGAACGGACGCCGGCCCGGGTAATTTAACGCCCGCTGCACCGCCCTCCGTTCCATACCGATGCCGAAAGCGCCGCCCCGGCCGCCGGGACGGCGCTTTTTTCTGTTTTTCCGCAAAATCAGCCAATTTAACAGTCACGGCAACTTGTGTTTAGGAGCCGCTCTTCCTATAATCGACCGCCATGACCGCACCTGACGACAGCCACGACGACATTGAAATAATCGACGCCCCGCCGTCCCTGTCCGCCGACCCGGCGGACGGCGGTTCCCCCGAAGGCTCCCGCGCAGCGCCAGGCGACGACCCGTTCTCGCCCGACTTCCCCGGCCACGACCCGTTTCCGCCGTTTGTCCCGCCGCCCGAAGCCGAATCCGCCGGCATGGCGGAAGACCCGCCGGACGACGACGATGACGACGGCGTCGGCCTCATGTCCGGCATGGGGAGGCACCTCGATGAACTGCGGAAGCGCCTCATCATCTCCCTTGCCGTCTTCGCCCCCCTGTTCATCCTCGGCATGGTCCTGTACCAGAGCTTGTGGGACATTATTATTAAACCGCTCGAACGGGCCGGGCCGCACCTTCTCCGCTTTCAGGCTCTCGGACCGTCGGACGGGCTTATTATGGCAATGCGGATAGCCTTCGCCTTCGCCCTGTTCCTGTCGCTTCCGGTGTGGCTGTCGCAACTGTGGAACTTTGTCGCCCCCGGCCTGACCGGCCGCGAACGGCGGCTCCTCTACCTGTCCCTCGGAAGCGGCACCGTCCTTTTCCTCATCGGCGCCGCCATGGCCTACTTCGCCGGCGTGCCGCTCGCCCTCGAATTTCTCCTTCCGTTCAACCAATCCCTCTCCGGCTGGGAAAACGCCTTCACCGGCTCCGGGTACGTCGACTTCGTCATCACCTGCTGCGCCGGTTTCGGCATCGCCTTCGAACTTCCCCTGGTCATGACCGCCCTGGCCCTGGCCGGGATAATCACCCCGAAGGGCGTTCGGGAATGGTGGCGGGTCATCATCCTTGTCGTGTTTGTCGCCGCCGCCGTCATGACGCCGCCGGACCCGTTTTCGCAACTCATGCTCGCCGTCCCGATGATCGGCCTGTTCGGCATCGGCTACATTATGGTCCGCTGGGCGGCGCGCCGGGTCGAGGCAAACGAGTAGCCGCGCCGCGCCCGCCCGGCCGCACCGACGCCCTTTTCAAATGCGCATTCCGTAGTATACTGGTTGAAAATAAACCGGTACGGAACCGGCTTCCCGGCTCGATAGTCCGTACACGTGCAGGAGAACCCGCATGCCCTTCCACGCCATCACTCCGGAACAATGCGCCGACAAAATCCGCGATGCCGGCCATATCGCCGTTCTGAGCGGCGCCGGCCTGTCCACCGCCGCCGGCGTGCCCGACTTTCGCGGCCCGAACGGGCTGTACGTCACCCGCCAATACGATCCGGAGAAGGTCTTCGACATCTCCGGCTTCAACCGCGACCCGGAACCGTTTTTCGACTTCTCCCGGGACTTCCTCGCCGTCCTTGACGATCTCCGGCCGACCTTCGCCCACCGCTTCCTCGCCGCCCTCGAAGGGAACGGTCACGACGTCGCCGTCATCACCCAGAACATTGACGGCCTCCACCAGCGGGCCGGCAGCCGCCGGGTCTACCCGATGCACGGCGACTACCAGTCCGCCCACTGCCGCCGTTGCGGCCGGGAATACGCCGGTCCCGACATTGTCCGGATGATTCAGGAGACCGCCATCCCGACCTGCCACGACTGCGGCGCGGTGGTCAAGCCGGACGTGGTCTTCTTTGGCGAGAACGTCCGCCATCTCGACACCGCCTACGATCAGGTCGGCCGGTCGGACCTTCTCCTCGTCCTCGGTTCGAGTTTGACGGTGTATCCGGCCGCCGCCCTGCCGGAACAGGCGGGAGGCGAGGTGGTCATCGTCAATCAGGGCGAGGTCGGGATCAGGCCGTTCGGTACAATGTATTTGGCCGACGCCAACCTGGACGAGTTTTTCAAGGGAGTGGCGGAGGCGCTGGGGATGACGGACGTTTTCTCTTGCGAGCCTCCGGAAACGCGGTAAACTGTGTAATAGCAGTAAAGAGGTACTCGGTTACAGACATAAAGGACTCGCCAAACAGCCGTCAAGGTTGTGCACCCTCGAGGTGCAGTCTGCCTATTCAACAGAAAAGAACGACCCCCCCTTTTGGGGGTGTCCGTCGTGTTTCCTGTTGGATAGGCGGGGTTTGGCGACCCTTTTGTGTCGGCAGGTGACGGCATCCCCTTTTCAAACCACGTCACCATCATGACCGAGTTTTACCGGCACATTTTTGCCGGGAGGTAAACGGCATGGTGGACGTTACCAGCGGGGCCACCGGGAAACGCGACAGGGTGAGGGGCGAACCACCCGTAAAAGGCGCGGAGCCTCCCCTGTTTACCGACCGGCTTTTTAATACTCTCCCGTCCGAGTATTGGCATACCATCACCCAAGCGTATACCAAACCCCGCGACCAGCCCCGTTCATCTTCAATGTGCCGTTTTTGACCAATGCGCGAAAATGCGTCTTGAGCGTATTTCTGCTGACTCCGGTGAGCGAAGCCATTTCCCCAATCGTCACCCTGCCCCGCTGTCTCGCCACTTCCAGAATATGGCTGGACAACTCCGGCAACGACGGGAGCACCATCCGTTCCCGTTCGATCTTCTGTGTTAGAGCCTTTGTCTGTTTATGCAGGGCGGTCAGGAAAAAACGCGTCCATGGCTGCCAGTCCGGCTGTTCGCTCCGGATGGTGGTTTGCGTCTGGCGTAGCGCCAGATAGTACCCTTCCTTATTCTGCTCGATGATGCTTTCCAAAGAAGAATACGGCACAGAGGCGTAGCCGGATCGGAGAAGGAGGAGGGTGGTGAGAATGCGGCTGAGGCGGCCGTTTCCGTCCTGAAACGGGTGGATTTCCAGAAATACCACGGTGAAAACGGCGATGACGATGAGGGGATGCAGGATTTTGTCCGAAAAAGCCTCGTTCGTCCAATCGACCAGTTCCCGCATCAGATCGGGCGTCTGGAACGGCGCGGCGGTTTCAAAGACAATACCGACCTGTTTTCCGTCGGCGTCAAGCGCCGCGACGCTGTTCGACGTGGTTTTGTACCGGCCGCGATGGCGTTCGTCCTTGTCGCTGTACTTCAGGAGGTCGCAGTGGAGTTGTTTGATATGGTTTTCGCTGAGGCGTATCGATTGCCACGATTGGAAGACGGTTTCCATAACGTCGGCATATCCGGCGACTTCCTGCCCGTCCCGCGAGGAAAACGTCTCCGCCGCAATGTTAGACAAGAGTTCCCCGACCTGCCGGTCCGTCAGTCTGCTTCCCTCAATCCGCGTCGACGACCCGATACTCTCAATGGTCGCCACCTTCCGGAGCGCCGTTAAACGTTCCGGCGCCAAAGCGCCCAAAGCGCGCCACGCGCCCTTGAACTCGTCAATGGAAGCAATCAGGGTAAGAAGCTCTTGTGTAATGGTGAGCGTGGATACGGATATCATCACCCAATATTACACCCAATTACACCCAATTTGCAACGTAAATAGGTGGTAGTCGGTATCATTCTTGACAAATAAATTATTGGATAATACAATAAATTCATGAAAGATATTATTTACCTCTTCGATAGATATCTTAAAGAACGCAACCTCCGCTTCGAAGCTGTGGTTATCGGTGGGGCTGCAATGGTCTTAATGGGTCTGACAAGTTTACCAAAGATATCGATTGCCTCTATCCGGCCCTCCCGGATTCAATCAAACAGGCGGCCAGGATTTCCGGACCGTTAATCCCTCACTTAACCTCTGGGAAAACTGGCTCAACAATGGACCAATGGCACTGAATAACGATCTGCCAATAGGGTGGGAAGAGCGGTTGGTTACGCTCCATATAGGAAAGGCCGTTACGTTGAAGACCCTTGGTCGTCTGGATCTGCTGATGACCAAATTGTTCGCGATGTGTGATCGTCAACAAGACATCGACGACTGAATATCATTGTCGCCAACGGCGGTGGAATTGGATCAATGCCTGGATTGGCTTTACCAGAGGGACGGCCACCCGTACTGGCCTGAGAACGTGAGGTTGTCGCTCATCAAGCTGGCAAAGGAGGTGGGCTATGATTACCAGCCCGCTCGTACGTAGTCACGACCTCGTGGCGATAGGTTTTCGCCTCGCCGGCACGGAAGAGGAATATAATACGCCGGAGATGGTCGACATTGAATCAACCGTTCTTGACGTGGTTCGCACATTTACCGATGACCACAGAATCGCGGCGGTGCTCATGGCGTGGATCAAGGTGCACGGCAGGTATGTCATCGTTGAAAAGCTGGGCAAATTGTATGAGAAAGCAAAATCAGAACAGGCGCATATCCCATGGCTGACCATGGTCGCCGCCTGGGCGGTCGAATGCGGGTACCATAAATGGCGGAAGCTTGTCACCACGGAGAAGGGACCGATTTACCTCTATGATCCGGAGGTGAGCGAAAGCGCCATCCAACGGAAAGGCGCAGTATCATGGCTTGAACCGTATGGTTTCAGAATTCCCAAGGATTCGTTACGTTTAAGGAAAGCCGACGTCCTCACGCCAAAAGAACTTATACAGGTAAATAAGCAATATCGGAATCGGTACATTTTTGGCGCGTCATGGAGAGCGGATATCGTCACCGCTATACAGAACGGAATCACCACACCCATGGACATAAGCCGGACCGTCGGCTGTTCGTACGAACCGGCGTACCGGATTAGCCGCGAATACCTAATGGCCACACATCAGCCATTCACCCGGTAACACACCCAATTACACCCAATTCATTACAGACGGATTGTTATGGCATAAAAGAAATATTTGAAACACACGGTACGTCCAAATTGAAAATGTGATGGCAGGAAAAGCCGACAGCCCAGGCCTGATGAGGGAGTATGTTACAGGGAGAGCCCGGGCTCCCGGCACGTATTCAGGTAGTATGTAGTATACCATCTTAATCAACAACGTAACGCAAAATTTCGCTACATTCCCGTCAATTTTTCCCGCGCAAACATGCTGGCGCAGAGGCGGCCGGTATCCGGCGTCACCGTCGACGGCAGCACCGTCCGCTGATAGGTGGAGGCGCCCGATTCCGGGCGGTACCCGAGCCTGACCACCGCCTCCTCCAAGACCGACCGGGGAAAACCGCGCATGCCGGGAATCTGGCCGCCGATTATCAGGAATTCCGGATCAAGGACGTTCGCCTCGATAGCTATCGGATACGCCATCATCGACAGGTAGTCGACGACAATCGGGTGGTCGCCGTGGCGGACAAACAGCTCGTCCAGGGGGGTGTCGGGGAAAATCATCGTGTGGAGCTGGTTCAGGCGGACGCCGGCGCCGTAGAGGTCGACGCAGCCGGCCTTGCCGCAGAAACAAAGGTCTTCACGGTCGTGAATCGTCATGTGGGCGATGTTGCCGGCGGCGCCGTTCCGGCCAAGCACCGGTCCGCCGTGAACCCAGAAAGCCGAATCGTAATGCATGTCGACATAGCAGCCGAGAATGAGCGAGTCCTCGGGCAAGCCAAGCATGACCCGGTCGTACGCCAGCATCGCCACCGCCCGCCGTTCCATAACGACCGGGACGTTCAGAACGCCCTGGAGAACTTCCGGCAGAAGGGTGTCGTTGAGCCAGGCAGCCTGGGGAAAGTTGATGATGTGCTTGCGTTCGGCGTCGAGATCGCACGGCAGGGTGACGGCGGCGGCGCGGTAGGGACGGCCGTCGACGCGGGCCTTGGCCATGAGCAGGGTGATGAGTTTGTCCAGGGGATCGCTCTCGCCCGCCTGGAAGTCGGCCAGGTCGAAACCGGCGGTGCCTTCCTCGAGGCCGTCGGGGGAGACGAAGGCGGCGGTCATGTCGACGGAGGTAAAGTCGATGGCGAAGATGCGGTCAGTGTCCATATGCGTCCGGGTAGCGGTGAGAGCGTTTTAAATTGAATGTGAACCTTCCTCCGCGTTTTTCGGTTTGTTCCGGTACTTTCCGTAAAACGCAGAGCCAATCACTCTTTAAAAAAGCGCTAGTGCGCCGGGATGATGAAGATCTGCACGAAGTAGGTGAAACCGCCGTCCGGGTCGTAGAGGGCGGCCATGCCGGTCTGGCTGTAGTCCGGGCGGAACATGTTTTCATAGTGTTTCGGCGACGCTATCCAGCCTTTTACCGCTTCCGCCGCCGGCGAGGCGAAGCCCTTGTTCCGGGCCAGGTTTTCGCCGGCCCATTCCCAGTCGAGGCGGGCCAGGCGGTCTTCCAGTTGGCGGCCGTCCGAGGACATGTGGCTGAGGCGGTTCATCCGCATGAGATCGCGGGCGTGGGCGTAGGCGACGGCGTCCAGGTCGGCCCGGCGCATAAGGGGCTGCATGCCGCGGCGGGCGCGCTGGTCGTTCACCAGGCGGTGGGCCTCTTCGGCGTCACGGTTGCTCCGGACCGGCTTCACCGCCACGCCCTTGACGGCGCTGTCCTGATAGGTCACCGGCGACGCTTCGCCCTGCTGGAGACAGCCGGCGGCGAGGGCGACCAGGGGGAGGACGAGAAACGGGAGCGACCGAAATACCAGAGCGTGACCAGATGTTTTCATAGAAACCCCGAATCCCCTAGGGAAGTGCCCGGTACTTCCTCCAACCCCGTGATTCCGCCGGAAAACTCCGCTTTCAATGTGTGGAAAAACCCCCGGCTGCGACTTTTTTCACCAGTCGACAACCAGCGGACAAACGAGTATAATCAAATCCCTCACATTTGCCAAGAGGGCATATAAAATGATCTGCATTCCGCTTTTCGCCACCACGAACCAGGGCATGCTGGACCAACTCCGTCACGCCGAAACAGAACCGGTCGACGTCCACGAACTCCGCCTCGACAGCCTCAAGGAACCGCCCGACCTCCCCGGCCTCATCGCCGCTTCCACCCGCCCGGTCGTCGCCACCTGCCGCTCGCTGGCGGACCGGGGCGGCTTCGCCGGATCGGACGAGGAGCGGCGGGCCATCCTCATGATGGCCGGAAAATCCGGCGCCGCCTACATCGACGCCGAACTGAAGGACGTCCCGTTCCTCGCCGGCAAAATCGGCGACGCCGTCCTTATCGGCAGCCACCACGACTTCTACGGCACGCCGGACAACCTGTCGGAACGGGTCAGGGAAATGGCCACCATGCCCTGCGACTGGGTCAAGATGGTCGTCACCTACCGGAAACCCCTCGACAACATCCGCGTTCTCGAAGCCATCCGTTCCTGCCGGAAGCCGGTTATCGCCATCGCCATGGGGGAAGGCGGCATCATGACCCGCATCCTCGGCCCGGCCTACGGCTCCCGCTTCACCTACGGCGAACCGGAACGCGGTTTCGAAGCGGCGCCGGGGAAACCGACCGCCCGCGATCTCGCCCTCGTCTACCGGGTGGCGGATCTGACGCCGGAGACGCCCGTGTTCGGCCTTCTCGGGAACCCCGTCGCCCATTCCCGGAGCTTCCGCATCCATAACCGGGCCTTCAGCCAACTGGGGATTGACGGCGTGTTCATCCCCTTCCTGGCCGCGTCGGCCGAGGACTTCCTGAATACCGTGCCGAACGCCATCAACCTGCACGGCCTGTCCGTCACCATGCCCCACAAGATGGCGGCGGCGCGCTGGGCAGACATCTGTTCCGAAAACGCCTCCCGCCTCGGCGCCGCCAACACCCTGACCCTGACGGAAAAGGGCTGGCGGGCGAATTCCACGGATTTACCGGCGATTTTCGAGACAATCAAGGCCGCCACCTTCGACAACGGCATCAACCTGACAGGCGGTTCCGCCCTTGTCCTCGGCGCCGGCGGCACCAGCCGGGCCGCCGCCCTCGCCCTCACCCTCCTCGGCTGCCGCGTCACCATCTCGGCGATAGACAGCGATTCGGCCTGGCGGGCGGCGTCGGTGGACGGCATGGAATGGGACGTCGAGGACTGGAACGACGCCCTCCACGCCAACTGGGACATTGTCGCCAACACCACCCCGGTCGGCATGTATCCGAACGTCGGCGAATCGCCGTTCCCGGCCTCGAACTGGCGGGACGGCATGCTCGCCTTCGACGTCGTCCACAACCCCCAGGAGACGCAGTTCCTCAAGGACGCGGCGGCGGCCGGCGCCATTGTCGTGGACGGCGTCCAGATTTTCCTCAGGCAAATCGCCGACCAGTTTCGCCACTGGACCGGCGAGGAACTGCCGAAAATTACCTCCTTGACCTGGAGGCGGGAAAAACCTACAAGTTGATGAAACCACCGACGGCGGTACGGTTCCGCCGAAACACGCGCACCGGCGACGGTGCGAGTTTTCGTTTATGGGGTCTCCCGGTGACCTTTTTGAAAGAATGGCCGCGGCGCCGGCGGCGAAAGCGTAATGACGCCGTCACGTCGCGAACCGGTTTTCACTTTACCCGAGACCCAGTCTCCCACGCAACCAGGCAGTCAGTGAAGGAGTACGCTTCCATGGCAACCATGTATTATGAAAAGGACGTCGACCGTTCCGTCCTCGACGGCAAGACCATCGCCATCATCGGCTACGGTTCCCAGGGCCACGCCCACGCCCAGAATCTCCGGGACTCCGGATTCCAGGTCGTCGTCGCCACCCGGGCCGGCGGCGCCGGCGCCCGTTTGGCCGAAGAACACGGCTTTTCCGTCCTCGCCACCCGGGAAGCGGCGGAAAAGGCCGACGTCGTCATGATCCTACTCCCCGACCAGGTCCAGGCCGCCGTCTACGAACAGGACATCCTTCCGGCCCTCACCGAGAAAAAGATGCTCATGTTCGCCCACGGCTTCAACATCCATTACGGCCAGATCGCGGTGCCGGAAAACATCGACGTCGCCATGATCGCCCCGAAAGGCCCCGGCCACCTCGTCCGCTCCGAATACGTGAAGGGTGGCGGCGTGCCCTGCCTCTTCGCCATCCACCAGAACTATTCCGGCGACGCCCAGAAAATCGCCCTCGCCTACGGATTGGGCGTCGGCGGGGCCCGGGCCGGCCTTCTTGAGACAAGCTTCAAGGAAGAGACGGAAACGGACCTCTTCGGCGAACAGGCCGTCCTTTGCGGCGGCGTCAGCGAACTGGTGCGGTCCGCCTTCGACATCATGGTGGAAAACGGCTATCAGCCGGAAATCGCCTATTTCGAAGTCATGCACGAACTGAAGCTCATCGTCGACCTGTTCTACCAGGGCGGCCTCGCCTATATGAACCATTCGGTGTCGGACACGGCCGAATACGGCGGCCACACCCGGGGACCGCGCGTCGTCAACGACTCGAGCCGCGACGCCATGCGGGAAATCCTCGGTGAAATCCAGAACGGCTCCTTCGCCCGGGAGTGGCTGATGGAATGCCTCGTCAAGATGCCGGTCCTCCAGAAAATGCGCGAACGCGACCGCCAGAGCCAGCTCGAAACCACCGGCCGCAAACTGCGGCGGATGATGCCGTTTGTCGAACCGAAGGAAGTGTAACGGCGCGGTGCGGGGATTCGGGAGTTCGTTCCCGCCCGTCCGTCAACCGATTCGGCGTCGCGGCGACTGGCGGCTCCGTCCTGAGAGGTCATTGTCCAAGAATGTGGAACGCCCATGGCTGACATCGCAATCGACCGGGCCCAACTGGCCGACCAGGGCCGTCTCGGCCCCCTCCTCCTGGCCGTCTACGGTCCGACCCTGGAACCGGAAAACCACGCGGCGGCCGAGGCCGGGCTGCCGACGTCCGGCCTGGCGGACGAACTGATGGCGGCGGACGACTTCTACTTCAGCACCATTGAACTGATGGACTGCTGCTACCTCGCCAAGGACGGGGACGAGGTGGTCGGCGCCGCCTGCGTCAATCCGTACGTCAACGAACTCCATTACGTCGCGGTCCGTCCGGAGTGGCGGCGCCGGGGCATCGGCAAGCAACTCGCCAGCCTGGCCCTGGCGGAACTGGAACGGCGCGGATCGGATCACGTCCGGGTCGAGGCGTCGCTGTCGCTGGCCGGTTCGGGCGGCAGGGAATTCGCCGCCAGCCTCGGCTTTCTTCCTATTCGGGAGGTGGCGGTCATGGGCCGGCGCCTCGCCGGGCCCGGCCTGCCCCGGGTCCGGGACGACGACGAGGACGATGATTAATTTCCGTGACGAACTGGACATATGGTTCGAAAAAAAACAATGGTACAAACAGACGACGCCCTCCTCTCCGGAGAGGGCGTTTTTTCATGACGGGAGTGTGACGAGGCCGCTTGGACGGCCGATATTTTATCCTCCCGTGCCGCCGAATCGACGAGGGAATCCTCCTCCGGACGCTGTAAATCCAGTGACCACAGCATTTCTTTCAACGCTTTTAAAAAATTCCCTCAAGGCTCCCCCCGTCTCCATCCGATAACAAGCATAGGCCGAAAATGAATCGGACGCGGATTCGTCCGATCGCCCGTCGCGATAACGGGCGGCCCAGTGCTTTTTGGAGAAAGGGGTACACATTGTCCACCTTAAGCCGCACCAACCAGCCGGACATCCTGGAGTTCCTGAACTACCTGGCGCTTGAATGGAACATGAGCGAACACACGGTCAGGAATTATGGCGTGGATCTGGCGCAGTTCCACGCGCACCTTGTCGACAACGGCATGGTCGCCGACTTCCCGGAAAAGGTCACTCACCACCAGATCCGGTCGTTCATGGCTGAACTGGGCGAAAAAGGTGCGTCGCGGCAAACCGTCGCCCGGAAAATCGCCGCCCTCAGGAGTTTCTACAAATACCTGAACCGGAACGGCCGCGTCGACTCGAATCCGGCCCGGGTCGTCCACACGCCGAAGCTGGAGAAGAAGATCCCCACCTTCCTCACCATCTCCATGATGGAACGGCTCCTGGCGACGCCGGAAGGCGGCACCTTTATCGGCAGCCGGGACAAGGCCATCCTCGAACTCATCTACTCCGCCGGCCTCCGCTCGTTCGAACTGGTCGGCCTCGACCACGACGACATCGATCTCGAACGCCGCGTCCTCCGCCTCCGGGGAAAGGGCATGAAGGAACGGATTAATCCGGTCGGCCGTTACGCCATGACCGCCCTGGAGGAATATCTCCATTTCAAAACCACCCATCACGACCGCGCCCGGTTCGACCCGAACGCCGTCTTCCTGAACTTCCGGGGCCAGCGCCTCACCACCCGTTCGGTCCGGCGCATGCTGTCGCATTACGCCGCCCTGGCCGGCCTGCCGACAGACGTGTCGCCGCACACGCTCCGGCACTCGTTCGCCACCCACCTTCTCCAGCGTGGCGCCGATCTCCGGGTCGTGCAGGAACTGCTCGGCCACGAAAACATCTCCACCACGCAAATTTACACCCACATCACCGCCGCCGACATGCAGCGGATCTACTCGGCCTCGCACCCCCGGGCCGAACAGCAAATGTCCGACGACGTGTCGGCCCCGGAACCGGTCCCGGCTCCGGTGGCGGCGCCGTTCGACCCGGCGGCAGCCATGTCCCCGCGGTTCCAGGTGGTGAAGTACAAAACCGCCTGACCGCGCGACCGGTCGCCTGTTTCCGGGTTGGCTGTGCTTTTCATAACCGATATGCCATATCATGCAGGGTCGCCGTTCCGGGCGGCCCTGTTTACGTTTACAGATGGCATCGTATGACACCGGCGTTTACAGGGTGAATGTAGCGACGGCGCCTTCGAGGGGGCGACGCCGTCCCGGGCCGGCGCGGCACGACCGGCCGGCCCGAATAAAAATTAGGTGCGCGTCTCGGGAAAATTTGTATACTTGGGGATGAGCCGTTCGTGGCCGTCGAGTACCCCGGGTGTGTTCTCCATTTTCCCGGCCTCGTTGTGACTGCCTGAACGCACGGCCTTTACAGACCCGACAACGAAAACCGCACCTTCCGTTCCGGCAGAACGACGGCATGCCGACGCCGTACAGCAAGGAATCCAATGGTGGAAGACGAGGGTTTAATCAGAATCACCTTTCGCGGCGTCCGGGGCAGCTATCCCATGCCCGGGCCTTCCACCCTCCGCTACGGCGGCAACACCAGCAGTCAGGAGGTCAGGGTCGGCGGCCGGCTCCTCGTGTTCGACGCCGGCACCGGCATCATCAGCCTCGGACAGGAACTGAAAGGCCCCCTGAACTTCGCCATCCTCTTTTCCCACAACCACCACGACCACATCGGCGGCATCCTCTATTTTCCGCCGGCGTACAACCCGAGCGTCACCATGCATATTTTCGGACCGGCAGACAATCCGGGCACCATCCTGGACGCCCTGGAGGACTTGTCGTCCCCGACGGCGCATCCGGTCCAACTGGCCCGCATGGGCATGAAATACACCTGCACCGTCCTGAACGGCGGCGAAGTCATCCTCTGGGCGCCGGACGAAACGGATCCGCGCCTGGCCCGGCCGAACGAGACGCCGCCCGCCGGCAGCATCGTTGTCCGGGTCTTGAAAAACACCCTCCATCCGGTGGAGGGCGTCCTGAATTTCCGCCTGAAATACAACGGCCGGAGCTATGTCTACGCCACCGACGTCGAGGGGGACGAAGAGCACGGCGATCCCAGGCTGGCCGAATTCGCCCGAGGCGCCGACCTTATGGCCCACGACGGCCAATACACGTCGGAAGAGTATTTTAAAAACCGAAAAGGCTGGGGCCACAGCACCATCCCGATGGCGGTAAAAACCGCCCGCCTCGCCGGCATTACCCGCCTCGCCATCGTCCACCACGAACCGACCCACTCCGACGACCAGCTTGATGAAATGGAAACGGAAGCGAAAAAGGACTTCCCCGGCCTGTTCCTGGCGCGGGAAGGCCAGGTCATCACGGTCTAGATGCCTCCACCATTCAACCACAGGCACCTCGCCACAGCCGCCTCATTTCGATAAAATCCGGTACCGCTCCGAAAAGAAGGACGCGATTCATCGCGAGTCGGCAGCGGAGGATTGGCGCGCACCTGACGCATTCATCGCCCCTGGTCCACCCGGCCTGCATACACACCGTCCCCTTGCGAAAAAATCCCGAAATGCACCAGCCGGACCCCGGCCAGCGCCGCCTTGACCCGTGGCGAGGTAAGCGCCTCCAGTTCGACGCGGCGGGCCGCCTCGAGCCAGCTCCCGCCCATGCCGTGGCTGGTGGTGCGAGCGGGGTGGACGCCGGTGCCGGAACCGTGGCCGCCGGTGCGGGCGACGGGATCGCCGCCGCCGGTTCCATGGCCGTCCGCGCCGGCAGCCTCGTGCCTGTTGTCGATTCCCCGGTCGCCTGTCACGGTAGCGATGTGTCTGTCGCCGGTGTCCTGGTCGCCGACGGCCTCGCCCGGATGGGTCATCACCTCGGACAGACCGGCCGGGACTTTTTCGGCCAGCCGGAGCCAGACCGCTTCCGTCATCGCCCCGATATGGCACTGGCCGAGGAGCCGATCCGGCCGCGCCAGCCCGGGCCTGACCAGGCCGCCGCCGAACTCGAACCCGGTGCGGAGCGCCCCGGCCATGAGGGCCGGGCCGATCCCGGGCCAGCCGAGGCGGCGGACCGACCAGGCCACCGGCTCCCGCAGGGTGCGGACGGCCGGGACGCCGTATTCACGGGCCAGTCGACAGGCGAGACCGTAGAGCCGGTACTGCCAGGCGTGATGTTTTTCGAAGTCGATATGGGTCGGGACGATCCCCGAGGCGAGGACGCGTTCAATCTGCCGGCGGTATTCCGCTTCGGCGGCGCGAAGGAACAACCGGTCCATCCGCCGCCAGCGGAACGGGCGGAACAGGCCGTCCTCCGGGCGGACCAGAGGAAAGGATTCGTTCGCCGGCGACAGCGGCCGCCCGCGCACGAGGTTCAGGTGGATGCCGACGCCGAGGCCGGGATTGGCCCGGGACAGTTCGACCGCTTCCCCGAAGGCGGGGCCGTTCGCGAGGAGGGTGGCGGAGGTGAGGATGCCGTCCCGGTGGGCGCGGACAATTCCCCGGTTCACCGGCGGGGAATAGCCGAAGTCGTCCGCGTTGACGATAAGGGCGCGATCCGCCCGCGGGAGATCGTCCCCGGCCATGCCGTTATTTCTTGAGTTCAATATAGGACAAGCCGGTCAGGGGCACGAGGAGGACGTTCCCGTAAATGTCGTGGAGGATGAACCAGTCGTCCCCGACCTCGACGATGGTGCCGGTGATGCTGGATAATTTATTGCCGTTGGCGGCCGGAAACGACACCGCGACGACCCGCTTCGTATCGGCCAGTTCCTGGAGTTTTTCCCGCATGATGACTCCTTCGTCCGGGATTTAGGTTCCCGGCGTGTCTGTGTGAACGGGGTAGCGGCACAGCGCCGCCGGGGGGGCTGTCCGGGCCGGCCCGGGTGGCCCTGGCGTGAATGCGTCGGACCGGCTTTTCAACGAATATGTGGCACCCGGCGCCGAGGTCGGCGCGGCCGGTCTTTTGCCTATTCCTCGTATTTCCCGACGACGGTGACGGCATTGATGCCGAGCATGCCGAAGGAATTGTTCAGGATGGTGCGTATAGGCCGGTCGGCCTTCACCGCCTGGTTGACGACAAGGCCCGGGAGGGCGCATTTCGGATCGAGTTCCGTAATGTTGATGGCCGGATGAATCATGCCGTCGTCGAAGGCGGGGAGGTTGCCGGCCAGTTCCAGGGCTCCGGCGGCGCCCATGGCGTGGCCGTAGTAGCCTTTGGCCGCGTTGACATACGGCGCGGCGTCGCCGAACACGGCGCGGATGGCCTCGACCTCTTTCGGATCGCCTTCCGGCGTCGATGTCGCGTGGGCGCTAATGATGTCTATGTCAGCGGGCGTCAGGCCGGCCCGGCGGATGGCGAGGCGCATGGCCTCGGCCTGGCGTTCCGGGTTCGGCAGGACGAAATCGGTGGCGTCCGTGTTGACGGCCCAGCCGAGGAGTTCGGCGTGGATTTTCGCGCCCCGGCGCTTCGCGTCCTCCAGCCGTTCGAGGATATAAAGGCAGCCGCCTTCCGAAATGACGATGCCGTGGCGGCTGACGTCGAAGGGGCGGCTGGCCCGCTTCGGATCGTCCCCTACGGGCGCGAGGGCGTTCTGGGCGAGAAAGCTCGCGAAAATCCCGAAGGTGTGGATGGACTCGGACACGCCGCCGGCGACGGCGACATCGACCTCCCCGAGCATGAGCTGGTGGGCGCCGTAGATGATGCCGTAGTTCCCCGCCGCGCAGGCGGCGCCGACGCAGCAGTGGGGGCCGGTTATGCCGGCGTTCAGGCACAGTTCCCCGGCCGGGTTGTTACTGATGGACCGGGGGTTGTGGTGGTGGGACCAGTACTTGACGTCGTAGTCGTATTCCTTGATGACGGCGACCTCGTTTTCCGTCTCGACGTTGCCGTGTTCGGTGGTGCCGACGAAGACGCCGTACCGGGACCGGTCCGCCGCCTCCAGGTCGATGCCGGCGTCAAGTATCGCCTCCCGGCCGCAATAGATGGCGACCTGCCCGGCCCGGGTGCCGCGGCGGGCGTCCTTCCGGGACTGGTGCTTGCCGACGGGGAAGGTGCAGATGCCGGCCGGCCATTCGTCCATGTAGCGGGGGGTCATGGTGGTGACGCCGCCGTTCGCTTCGAGCAGGTTTTTCCGGAGGGCCGGGAGATCGTCCCCGATGGGAGAGGTCAGGCCGATTCCGGTTATGACAATGCGTTGGGGCATGATACGTCCTTATCCATATACAAGCCGGGACGATCGGCCCGGCGAGGCGAACGGATAGTATACCCCGGCGCGGCGGCCGGTTCAACAGGCGAATAGCGAAGCGCCGCCGCCGGACCGGGGACGGGAATCCGGCCGGGCGTTTCAAACAATAATTTTTTGCCATAAAAAGTATTTTTGCCTTTGCCACGGGTGGGGGTCGACGCTTGAATTGATCCGGTTTTTTTGCCAGAATCAAAACCGTTCGGACGCTGTCGCGCCGCCCGTCAGACGTCGCGGCGGCGGCGGCGCGTATGGCGGCGAACGGCTGTTATAAAACTACCCAAGGGAAAAAGGCCGTCGACGGGCGATGGCAAGGAAGTCCTGCGGATGCTGTTTTCTTGCGTCTACTGATGGAAGGAGTACGTCGTGCACGTTATTGAGAAAGTCCTTAACTATGTTAAGGAGAAGAACCCCCACGAACCGGAATTTATCCAGGCGGTCGAGGAAGTCCTCGAGGCCCTGGTCCCGGTCATCGATGCGGACAAGCGCTATGTCGAAGCCGGCATTCTCGAGCGGCTGGTCGAGCCGGAGCGCCAGATCATGTTCCGGGTGCCGTGGGTCAACGATAAAAACCAGGTGGTCGTGAACCGGGGCTACCGCATCGGCTTCAACTCCGCCATCGGACCCTACAAGGGCGGCCTCCGCTTCCACCCGTCCGTCAACCTGTCCATCCTGAAATTCCTTGCCTTCGAGCAGATTTTCAAGAACAGCCTCACCACCCTGCCGATGGGCGCCGGCAAGGGCGGATCCGACTTCGACCCGAAGGACAAGTCGGACGGCGAAGTCATGCGCTTCTGCCAGTCCTTCATGACGGAACTGCAGCGCCACATCGGCCCGGACACGGACATCCCGGCCGGCGACATCGGCGTCGGTCCCCGGGAAATCGGCTACCTCTTCGGCCAGTACCGGCGCATCCGGAACGAATTCACCGGCGTCATGACCGGCAAGGGAATCGATTGGGGCGGGTCGTACATCCGTCCGGAAGCGACCGGTTTCGGCGCCGTCTACTTCGCGGCGGAAATGCTCGCCACCCGTGGCGACAGCCTGGAAGGCAAGGTCTGCACCGTCTCCGGCGCCGGCAACGTCGCCCAGTTCACGGTGGAAAAGCTCCTCCAGATGGGCGCCAAGGTCGTCACCGTCTCCGATTCGTCCGGCACCATCTACGACGAGGACGGCATCGACGAGGAAAAGCTCGCCTACCTCATGGAACTGAAAAACGTCGCCCGCGGCCGCATCAACGAGTACGCCAAGAAGTTCACCAAGGCCAAGTTCATGGAAGGCGAAAAACCGTGGGGCGTCCGCTGCGACTGCGCCTTCCCGTCCGCCACCCAGAACGAAATTTCCGCCAAGGCGGCCCAGACCCTCGTCGACAACGGCTGCATCCTCGTCTCGGAAGGCGCCAACATGCCGACGGAACCGGACGGCGTCGAAATCTTTCTCAAGAACAACATCCTCTACGGTCCCGGCAAGGCCGCGAACGCCGGCGGCGTCGCCACCTCCGGCCTCGAAATGGCGCAGAACTCCATCCGCCTCATGTGGACTATCGAGGAAGTGGACGCCCGCCTCAAGACCATCATCCGGGATATTCACAAGAACTGCTACGAAACGGCCGAGCGCTTCGGCTACAAGGGGAACTACGTGGTCGGCGCCAACATCGCCGGCTTCATCAAGGTTGCCGACGCCATGCTTGACCAGGGCGTTATTTAGAAGCGGCTGCACCCGTTCGCGGGTGGGCATACAAGCCAAAAAAGAAAACCCGGCGGACAAATCCGTCGGGTTTTCTTTTTTGTAATAATACAAATCCATGATTCGCGTTTGCTTCCTAAAAATCGTCGTTCTCATCGAGCGGGATCACCGCCGTCGGCGACACCGTCCGCACCCCTTCCGACCGGGTGGTGGACGACGGCGCCATGGTCGGACCGGACAGGCGGCGGGCCGGAGGCGTTGGCTTCCGCGTCGTTTCAAGACGCCGCGCCCCGTTGCCGTTCCCTCCGTGGCCGCCCTTCACCAGGACGACGAGATCCTCGACCATGCCGTTCAGGGCGCCCGCTTGGGCAGACAGTTCTTCCGCCGCCGACGCCGCCTCCTCGGCCGAGGCGGCGTTCGATTGGGTGACCTTGTCCATCTGCGCCACCGCCGTATTGACCTGATCCACCCCCTGGGCCTGCTCGTTCGTGGCGGAGGTGATTTCGCCGATCAGGCGGGCGACGGCATGGGAACCGTCCTCTATCTGCTTGAAGCTGGCGTCAAGCTCGCCGGCGATATCGGAGCCGTGGCGCACCCGTTCTATCGTCGTCTCGATAAGTTGCGTCGTGTCCCGGGCCGCCTGGGCCGACCGCCCGGCCAGGTTCCGCACCTCGTCCGCCACCACGGCGAAGCCCTTTCCGGTCTCGCCGGCGCGGGCCGCCTCCACCGCGGCGTTCAGGGCGAGGAGGTTTGTCTGAAAGGCGATGTCCTCGATGGTGCGGATAATCCGGTGGATCTGTTCGGCCGAATCGGTAATCTCCGCCATTGCCCGGGACATGTTGCCGACCGCTTCGGCGCCGGTGGCGATGAGGCGGTTGTTGTCCTGGGTGGTGTCGTTCGTCTTGTTGGCGTTGTCCGCGTTCTGCCTCGTCATGGAGGCCATTTCCTCGAGGGCGGACGACGTTTCCTCGAGGCTGGCCGCCTGCTCGGTCGAGCCTTCCGCGAGGGCCTGGGACGTGTCGGAGATTTGTCCGGCAGCCATGTTTACCTGTTCGGAACTTTCGCCGAGATCGCCGATGATGGCGTTCAGCTTTTTCGTGATGGCGGAAATAATCACGTAGGACGTCGCCAGGGAGGCAACTATGCCGATGGCGCTGACGATGCCCATCAGGTACAGGACAAAGCGGCCGGTCACTTCGGAGTTCCGGATGGCCTGTTCCATCTCGGCCCGGGCGTTCGTGATGAGTTCGGTCGTATAGGCGTCCAGGTCGCGCTGGGTGGCGACGCCGTCGGTGGCGAAGAGGGCGTTGGCGCGGCCGTTCGAATCGAGGTTGACGAGGCGGACAATTTCCGTAATTCCTGGCATGGCGATGCGATTGAGATCGTCGTCGATGGCGCGGACGGCGACCCGGGCGTTCTCCGGGAGGTCGGCGAGCACGGTGTCGAGGGCCTCGTCCACCGTGGTGATAAACCGAAACGCCGTGTCCTGGAGCGCTTTTCGGTTGGCCGGGGTCGATTCGACAAAGTCGGCCAGGTTGAGGCGGACAAATGCCACGTTGGCCCGGATGTTCCGGATGAGCGGGGCCGCGTCCCGGAGGTCCGGGTCGCGGGTGAGTTCGACCGCGACGTCTTCGAGGCGTTTGTCCATTTCGTCCCAGAATGGTTTCAGTTCGTCGCGCACCCGTCCGGCCCGGGCGATGGAATTTTCCACCGACAACTGGGCGACGTCGTTTGTCGCCTTGACGTAGCCGTTCCAGAGGTCCTGAATCCGGGCCTGCCGAATGTCCCGCTGGGAATAATTGGCCGGCGAGAAGTTTTTCCCATATTCGGCCAGTTGTTCGGCGAAGCGGTCCTCCGTCGCCTTGAACCGGGTGTCAATTATCGACTGCATCTCGGCTTCGACTTCGTTCGCGATGATGTCGCTCATGGCGAGCTGCCGCTCGAGGATGTACCGGTCCATCAGGCTGAGGGCGAGGGTCCGACTGGCCCGGCGGGCGACATTGCCGCCTTCGGCCAAGAGGGTCCGGATACTGTAAAACGAGATTCCCACCAGTATAACGGCGATAATGACGAGTAAGAACACGACGGCGTACAGCTTCTTCGACATGGACAGGCGCATGATGTCTCCTTTGCTAGAAAGTTTAGGGCGGGAAGAGCCGTGTTCCGATTCGGGAATGCTAGCGAGTTACTTCGTGTTTATCAACTACAAAATACCGTTATAGGCAAAATTTTACCATTATTTTTAGGCAAAAACGATATTGATATTAATAATTAGTACCGCATTACTGTTC
>JAJQFC010000193.1 GCA_021201355.1 Planctomycetaceae bacterium
GGGTCGGCTGCGGACAGGGGACGACGTGGGCCAGTTCGGCCAGCCGTTTTCCAAGGGTCCGGTTCCGGGGAAGCGATGCCGTCTCCAGAACCAGCCAGGTCCGCCCGGCCGGCTTCTGAATGCAGGCGAGAAACGCCTCCTCCCGGTCCTTGGCCTTGACCGCCCCGTCCCTCGCGTCCGCCGCCTCGGCGTCCGCCGCGCCGGCGCCGGCAGGGCCGGGAAAGAGAATCCTGTCCGCCGCCCGGACAAAGACCAGTTTGTCCTTGGCGAACAGGCTGCCGCCGGACAGCTCCCGCGTGATGTCGGCGAGGCCGGCCGGACGCTGATCCCCCGCCCCCCGGAAGGCGACGATGTCGCCGTCCGGGTTCTTCTCGAGCCAGGCGGCCCGGAGTTCGGCTGTCGCCCGGGTGCGGAGATAGTCGCAGTCGCCGGCAACGACAACCACCGGCGGCAACGCATTTTCCGCCTCCTGAAGGGCGGCCTGGTGATCGCGGATGGTTGCCTGGTTGGCGGTGTTTTTCTTCTGGGCCATGACCGCCTTTCCGATACGCGACGATATTTCCGAACCTGCTCACGCCGGTCCGGACGGACGGACGGCACCGGCGCGAATCCGCCCTTTCCCTCGCTTCCTCCCGAAACGGTTTCGGTTGATCGATTATTCCGACCGGCTGGAAAAAGTCCAGCCTCATTATGCAAATTCCGAGGAAAATTGCCATCCCGCTTTTATAGTATTGCGGGCGGCGAAGGCGGAGCTATAATGTGTATCCGCTTTACCGGGTTTTACCCAACCGGAACGCCCGGCCGCCGGCCGGTCCGGGTTCAACCGGCGGCGTGAAGTGGCGTATCGATTATCCTGAAGAGCGGGTACGGTCGTCCGGGTGGCGGCCGACGACGGCAGTGTGCACAAGCCCAAAGGAACCATGATGGCAGATTCCCCTTTTAACATGGGAAAGTATAACCGCCCCAGTTCAGCCCGGCCCGGTCGGGAGAACCCGGCACCGCCGCCGCGAAAACTCGTGGCAAAGGCGCCGGGCATGCAGATATCCTGCCGCGCCACCAACCCGCTGTCGCTCCAGGACGATTTGGAGAAAGTCTTCCTCGACGAAAACCAGGCCAAGGCCACCACCGCCACCAGGCTGTTCCGGAATGACGAACTGTTCGCCGCGACGAAAAAGGTGACAAGCGAATTTCTCGGCGGCGCCCGGGGCGGGATGTTCTCCATGTGGTCGACCGGCTGTTCGAGCGGCGAAGAAGTGTATTCAATGGCGATGATTTCCCTTGGCGAGTTTGACAAGTTTAAAAAGCCGCCGCATATGGAAGCGTTTGGCACCGACATCAACCGGAACCGGATCATCGAGGCCCGGGAAGGCGTGTACCTGCGGCCGTCCAAGGAATCCATGGCGTCGAATTACTGGGTGCTCCTGAACAAATACGCGGAGATCGGCCAGTCGCAGGTGAGCATGGGCCCGGTTCTTCGGAAAGTCTGTAAATTTACCCTGTTCGACATGCGGAACAAGCCAAAGAAACACACGTTTCATTTTATTGTTTGCAATCACGTCCTCCAATACTACGACGCGCCGGGACAACGCCATATCATCGGCAACCTTATCGCGGTGCTGAAGCCGGGCGGGTACCTGTATCTGGAAGGCGTTACCGACCACGGGCTGGACGGATTGCCCCTGGAAAAAGTCGTCGGCGCCCATAACATGTTCAAGGTGGCCGAAGGCGGATCGCGTCGGAGCCTGACCCGGCGGTTTTTCCGGAAATCCTGACAGCGGACCGCTTCAATCCATGGGTGGCGGATACCGGCGGACGGGTCCGGATTCTTTTTCGTCCTTTCCGGGGACGACAATTCCGGAAGCGGTATTCCCGGCCATTCCACAAATGCACCGACAGTCTCGCGGCTGTCGGTGCATTTTGTACGTATGGAATAGTTAAGGCGGCGTCTGGCCATGGTCGAACTGTGTACTGAATGGCCAGGGTGTCTGGGCGGGCCTTTACGGTCAGGAAAAATCGAGATATTGTTTCGCCGTCTCCCCGCGCTTTCCGGTTAGTTTGAGGTCTTTTACCGACCCGATGGTTGTTTCGCGTCTGGCCTTGAGGATGCGGTCCACCGTGATCGGGCCGAGGCCAGGAACCCGAAGGAGCTGCCAGCGTTCCGCCGTCCGAACCCGTACGGGGAAGAATTCCGGATGGGCATCGGCCCAGCATTTTTTCGGATCGTCCGTCAGGGACAGCCTGCCGTTCTGATCGTAAAGAAGGTCTTCCTGATTGAATCCGTATTTCCGGATAAGGAAATCGGACTGGTAGAGCCGGTGCTCACGGGTGAGAATATCCGGGTCGGGGTTGGTTTCGCCCGGAATATCCGGCGTCCCGGCGCCGCGCTGGTAGGCGGAGAAATAGATCCGCTCCATTTTGACCCGGTTGTACAATTCAAACGTCTTCGCCAAAATCTCCCGATCGTTTTCCGCCGCCGCGCCGACGATAAACTGCGTCGTCTGCTTGATTTTCCGTTTGCCGGGCCGGTTCGCGATGTGATGGCGGATACGATCGATCTGGCCCATGATGTCGCTGTGCCAGTTCTTCCGGCCGGACAGGGTGCGGCAGTGCTCGGCGGTCGGCGTTTCAATGTTTATTGAAACTGCGCTCGCCAGGGTGACCGCCTCCTCAAGGGCGGCGTCGGAACAGCCGGGAATGACCTTGAGGTGGATATACCCTTTATACTTATATTTTTTCCTAAGAATCGCCGCAACGCCATTCAACCGGGTCATGGTGTGATCCGGGTCGCGGATGATGCCGGACGAGACAAACAACCCGAGGAGCCAGCGTTTCCGGTTGATTTCAAGGAATAATCGGGCCAGTTCGTCGGCGCCGAGGGTGCAGCGACGGACGCAGTCGGCGCTGGCGCGCATCGGGCAGTAGGCGCAGTCGCCGACGCAGGCGGAGGACAAGAGGGTCTTGAGCATTATGCCGGTGCCGCCGCTGGCAAGGGTAACGGGGTAAAGCCAGGCTGAACCGGTCTCGTCCCGCTTCCGGTGTTCGTCCTTGTTCTTGGTGCCGCAGGCGCAGGCAAGATCGTAGCGGCCGGCATCGGCGAGAATTTCCAGTTTTTCTTGTGCATCCATTGTATCATCCTTGCACCATCCGCATGCACCCGAATGTTCCCTTGGGGAGGCCCGTTCATGAGACAACAGGACCGGAGCTCATCACCATCGTCTCAATCCACAACCGAAAGCCTCGCCCCATAAATGCCGATTGTTATCGGGCAAATCGTCGTAAAACTACTGCACGCACGTCCCGGTTATAGTATACGAAATGGGTTGAAACTAATCAAGTATTCACTAATTTTTTCTTGATGTTGTAAATAGTGGAATGGTCGTCAATTATGAGGATTAATGATTTTTCCATGATTGTATGGCGGCGCCTCAAGTTCGGTCGGCGGTGACCGCTCATAGTAATGGTGAATTGCATGCAGGGCCATCAGGCCACCATAAGGGCGACGACATGTTGTCTATCCATAACAACTTCAACCTGAGCACCCTGTCCCGCGGCATGCGGACGACCGGGCGCGATCAGTCGAATGTTATGGAAAAACTGTCGAGCGGCTTCCGTATTAATAAGGCTTCGGACGACCCTGCCGGCCTTATCCAGTCCGAACGACTGCAATCGCAAATCGCCGGGATTGAACGGGCTATCCAGAACAGCATTGAAACGGACAACATTCTGGGCGTTGTCGAGGGGGCGTTTAGCGAGGTCACTACCGTCCTCCGCGATCTCAAGACTCTCGCCATTGCCTCGGCCAACACCGGCGTCACCTCGCTCGAGATGATAGCCGCCAACCAGGCCGAAATGGATTCGGGCATACAAGCCATCGACCGGATCTTGAATTCAACATCCTATGGTGGCAAAAAGGTTTTGGAGAATCTCGACCTCAAGGACATGCTGCCCGGCCAGGCCCTGAGTGACGACCAGGTTCTTGACCTCGGCCTGCCGCCGGGCACGTACTTCGTCGACGAGAAACGTCTCACGGCCGGCGGAGATTTTGTCGGCGCCGCCGACGGCATGCTCGTGAACGGGGATAAAACGTTCCTGATTCCCGCTATGGGTAAAAACGACGGCAAGACGCTGGAGGTCACCTTCAAGGACGGCACCAGTCTGGACGACGTCGTGGCCGAACTCCGCCGCATTATGAGCGGCGAAAACGGCGGCGGGGAGGCCACGACTGCCGAACCGTCCCCGGTCGCGGCAGACGACGGCGCGACGGCCTCGACAGCACCGGAAAACACCTCGTCGACGGAGGATACCAAACCCGACGGGAATTTTCGGACCGCCGCGAAGGCCGGCGACGTGGTAACGACCGATCCGGCCGACCTCCTGGCCTCGCTGGAAACGTACCGGCTCGGCGAGGACCCGAACGAAGTCTGGCTGTCAAACCACTTCATCGATTCGTTGGACACCCTGTCGGACGAGGAAGCCAAAAACGCCATCGCCACCCGCATCAACGCCTTCGTCCCCGTTGTCAGCCTCGAAGACTCCGACATGTCGAAGGAGGACAAGGCCTTGTACCAGGCTGTCCTCGACCTGAAAAACATGGGTATCCACTCCCTCGGGAGCACGCAGGGTGAGCCGTACGTCGACGCCAACGGCCAGACGGTTCGGGACACGTACACCCTCAAGGACGTCCTTTCCGGAAACAAGGCATGCCTGTACAATGATCCCGTCCTTGCCCTGCGGATTATAGAAAAGTCGGCCAAGGAGGTACTTGCCAACCGATCGACTATCGGCGCCATCCGCACCGCCTTCAGCCATGAACGCGGCGCCCTGTCGTCCGCCCACGAAAACCTGACGCGGATGGATTCAACCCTGCGCGATACCGATATGGCGCTGTCAACGATAGAGTTCACCCGGACCAAGGTCTTGGAGCAGTTTGCGATGGGATTGTTCGCCGGCGTCAGGGAACAGTACCAGAATACCCTTGATCTTCTCGTCTAGATCCCCGCCCCATGGTATTTGGTAACGGCATACCGCATCGTCGCGGTATGCTTTTTTTTCGCTATTGTCCATTCTTTAAAAACAGGCGATTGCCAAAATCCCAATTATTTATTATCGAAGATGTTAGCTAATTTTACCCCTCTACCTTCCAAAAAAAGTTGGCGTTGAACTACCATATTTCTGGTAGGATGGCAAATAGTAGCAATTAATGTCCTCCAGGGAAAATGTGAGTCAACCACCACCACATGGTGCTACAAAAAAAACCAAAAAGGTCGAGCCTTTTTGGTCGCTAACAAAAGATAGTAGTGGTTATTACGATAGTAAAATCTGGACGATTACCGTCCATCGTCGAAGAAGTCGTAACGGAGGTCCATTCCCGGCTTGAACCAATCGCAACGACGCAGGGTATCAACCTTGAATACCGCCATTTCGTTGGTTCCTGAATGATAAATAACCTTTCGGCCCATCCTGCCGCCGACGTCTTCGGAGATTACCGGTACCTTTAGTTGCGCCAGGACGCCCCGGGCCAGCGCGACGTTTTGTTCGCCCAACCCTTCATCGTTAAAAATCCGGCATTCCGACCCGCCGATAATCTGCGCCACCAGATTCTCACGGCTCGCCCCCATGTCGACCAGCATCCTGAACAAGGCCCGGATGCCGACATTGCCGTACTGGGCCGTCATGTCCTCACGGCAGGTGGTTTTGGGGAAAACAAACTGGTTCATGCCGCCAAAGCAGTTATTCTTGTCAAAAAACGTTACCGCCACACAATTTCCCAACACGGCTCGGATAATCGAAGCCTCGTGATTCGCCATGGCGTATCCGGGCTTGAGGAAAAACTGTGTTGGAAGATAGTCCTGATTGTCCATAATTGATTGCTCCCGACTGTAAACCAAAAACTAAACAGTCTGAAAGGATCGTGTGGCAGTCCGATACCAGATGATTCAACCTTGCATTCCCGCCGCCACCGATACCCACTCGTTGGTCCCGCGCATCGCTCTTCCGGTAGTGTACCCTGATTTTCCAGACCACAATACGGCGCGCCTTTGTTTCGGTTGTAGAGTATATCGGTTAAAGTAAATCAAAACCTCAACCATAATCACCGAATTCTTTGCGGACAACGCTGATGGTTTACGTAACATACTACCATAAATATGGATAGCGTCTGTCCGATGCTTTCAATATATTATCGGCCTTGTTTGCCTTTCATCTTGACCTTTTTTCAAAAAAAACGGCTTTATCGTCCGCTTTGGGCCGATAAAGACAATACGGGATTCTTTTTCCAGTCATTACAGTCAGTGTGTGATATTTTTTATATCGATGGAGCGGACGGCCGGTTTCCACTATGGTTTTTGGCCACATCGTGCCGCAGGCGGTCCGCCGACGGGGAACGGCGAGGGCGGAGAGCGGTTCAAGCTCCCGGCCCTCCCGGCCAACCGCGACATCGCACGGCTCCCCCGCCCCAAGTAGAAGGAAATGGTATGGCTTTACGTATGAAACTTCTTTATTGCAAATACATTAGTGTTTTTTTGGCCATGACCTTTTTTATGCTCCCGGACGGGTCCGCCGGTGAACGCCGCATCTTCCCGCGCTCGCGAAAAGCGCGGGCCCGGGTAGAGGCGTCACCGGAAACGGTGGTCGCACCGGCGGCGGACACGGCGTCGGCGACCGACGCCCGGGCCGGTCTGCCGGAAGTGGCCGGAGAGTGGACTCCCGCGCCGCGCCGGCTTGAGGTGCCGCCGGCTACTACCGGCCTCTACAATCCGTTTGCCGAAATTTCCGCCATGGCTCCGGCCAGCCGCACCGAAAGCGGAACCGCCTGGTCCGGCGGCAGCGCCGCCCGGGTGGTATCCCTGCCCGGCGAACAGCCCGATTTCTATTCGACCAAGGTTGAACTCGCCCCGAACAGCCGGGACGGCCGGCCGGTGACAATGTCACGGGACACGTCGTTTTCCGACTCGGACGGCGTGAATGGCGGCGGGCTCGTCCGCAGCCAGCCCGCCCGCGACAGCGCCGATGCCGCCGGCCGGACCCGCATCGCCTCCAGAACCAGGCGCGGCGCCGGCGACGACGAAACCGCGTCCGCCGCCGCCGTGGATGGTACACCCCGTATCGAACGCACCATCCTGCCCCGGACCCGTCGCGGTCGTGATGCCACCCGTTCCCGGGACCAGGCCGACAGCCGGGGGCGGGACGATAGCATTGCCAGAGAATGGGACTCACGCCGGGAGCGGGCCGATAGCCCGGCCCGGGAACGGGAAAACAAGCTCGCCAGGGAACGGGAAGACAGCCTCGCCAGGGAACGGGAAGACAGCCCTGCCCGGGAATGGACCGACGACCGGTCCCCCGCTGCCGAAGTTGTTTCCGGCCGCTCCGAATACCCTGACGCGGACCGGAGGTCAGCCACGGCCGGTTCCCGCGGTAACGTCGCCGTCTCTTTGGCCGCTGCGTCTGTTCTCTCCGCCTCCGGGGGTGAAAGCCGGGTGGACAACGACCTTGGCGAAGCACTGCACTACCGGGCCGACGAAGCGGCCAGCATTGACGCGGGCCTGCTGAAGCGCGATGGCGGGAGAGACGAGTCTGAGGCCGGGAGTGTATCGAGCGCCCTCCGGATTGACAACGAGTCCCGTTCAGGTCTGAACCGTCAGGAAATGCCCGTCCCGTCGGGAAGAGAAGACGATACATCTATCCGTAGTGAACGCGGAAGGGGGATTATACCGTCTGATAGAAACGACCACGGCGGAAATCAGGAGGATAAATACCTCGACCTGAGTACTATTGCACCGGCACCCAAGGACAGCGGGAACGACAGCGTCCCGGGATCGCCCCCGGCGAAGCGGGAGGTGCAGTCCGTCCCGGTGATGCCGAACTCCCCCGCCCGCGGCGCCGCCATAGCGGAACGTCCGCAGACCGTATCCCCTGACGCCAGCCTTCTTTCCCCCATTCCCCTGAACGTGGGCGGGAGCTGGCCATCGGCGCCGGCGCCGGAGCGGGAACGGTCGGTCCGGTCCGACCAGACGGTCCAATCCTTCCGGTCCGGCCAGTATGGTGAAATTGGTCAATCCGGCCAATCCGGCCAGTCCGGCCAGTTCGGTGAGGGTGGCAGCCGGACCGGGTATGGGGAAGAATCGGGGTATTCGTCGTTCCGTTCCATTACGGACGACCGGCGCAGCGCACCCGAACCGGAACCGCCGCCGCTGCCGCCGGCCGTGTCGACCGGGTACGATGCCCTTGGCGAACCATGGCGTCAGCCGCCGGCCGCGCCGCCGACCCCGGCCGAGGTTGAACGCTATCGCCAACGCCTGGAAAACCGGCTCCTCGAACGGTATAACAACCTGCCGGAGTACTCGGGCAAGGTGTCCAAGGTGACGGTCGTCCTGTCGCGGCCGCTCGAGACGTCGATGGACGGCAGCATGATCCGGGCCGAATTCGACCAGCTCGTCTACGATCCGTGGGGGAAGCGCATCGCCGAATTGGAACAGGAATATTTCGCCGTCACCTTCGCATCCGGCGGCGTCCAGCAAATGCGGTCCGATCCGTCCATCCGCATCGGCCTCGATATGGAAAAGACCTATTCAGAACGCGCCCCCCTCACCGCCGACCCGTTCGGCAGCGGCCCGCTCGGCACCGATTCGGCGCCGGTTTCCGACGCCTTCGGCGCCGTCCCGACCACACCGATGCCGACGTGGTGGCGGCCGCAGGGTGAAGAGCGTTATTAATCGATAATGAACTTTTAAAACCAGAAAGTATTCTGCACCTGGCACCATTTACTGCAAATATATGCTAATAAATGATAATTGTTCCACAGTGGTATTGAGTATGGAACGGTCAGTGTGCTCCACATTGTGTCAATAGAGAATGAATCTGAAAATTCATTAAAGATGTACTATTCATTAAACCGATAGTAATCCTTGTGCACCATGCACGGTGTACCGCTCGCGGTGCAGCAGGCATGGCCCACGCTGAAGCGAGGAGAAGTACATGATACGCCCGGCCCGACACTTTGCTTCCGGACTGGTTCTTTGCGCCGCCCTCCTTCCCGCCTGCGTCGCGATGACCGGGGAGGACGCACCGCCCCTGCCGCGTCCGGGCCTGGAAATATTCGACAGCGCGGTTCCGCCGACGGCGCCGAGTCAGATCCCGCCGCCAGCCACCGCCCCCGTCGTTCCGCCGGCCCCGGACCCGATGGCCGGACAGTTCGGGCAGGAACCGGGTCAAACCCCGGGACAACCCGAGACGCCGGAAAGCGCGGCCGAACGCCGGCGACGGGAAAGTGAACGCCTCGACCTCTTTGCCGAACCGGTGGGCGCCGCGCCGACGGTGCAGCCGCCGTACCAGGCGCCGGAACTTGGACGCGGCAGCGCCCGTCCGCCCGTTCCGCCTCCGGCTCCGGGCATGGCGGCACCCGCCGCACCAGCCCCCGGTCCCGGCGGCGTCGGCCCGGCCGACGGCTACGGGTACGACGACGACCCTTTCGCCAACCTTGACGAAGGCGCCGGTCCCGCTCCCGGTCCGCTTCCCGGTCGCGGTTACGGACCGGGTTCGGGCCAGGCGGCCGGACCCGGCCAAGCCGGCGGCGGACGGTATATCGAGGAAACATATTCGGAAGACCCGCTCGCGGCCGACCCGTATTTGGCCCCGCCACCGCTCCTCTCGGTGACGGACAGCCTGAACCGGGGCAATCCGAATTTTCCCGGCCTCGATGCCGCCGCAGTGGAGGGCAATCTCGACCTGGCCGGCGCCATCATCTGGGAAACGCTGAAGCGCCGCCGGGTGGTCGACACCACCCTGGTCCGGGGTCCGCTCGGCAGTTACGGCGCCATCGACCCGTGGGATCTGGAGCAGCTTCTTCTGGCCATCCGGGCCACTCCGGTCGGGCCGGAAGACCCGCTTATCGCCGCCGCCCGTATTAATACGATTATCGACTCATTCCAGAAGACTATTCTGAACGAGGCCTCGGTCGGCGCCAGCATGCCCGCCGTCCTTACCCGGCTCCACGCCGACATCGCGACGGTCCGGTACGCCATGGGTATCTACGACGACGAAGGCGTCTTTCTGGAACTGGCCCGCACCTACATTCGGGCGGCGACCACGTGCGACTTTTTCATCTTTCCCCGGAAGGAGCTGGTCCAGGATATCCGCTTCATCATGGACCGGGCCAACACGATGTTTTACGAGGACGGGTCGTCCCGGGCCGGGGACAGCGCCGGCATCACCGGCAACCTGTTCCAGATCCTTCTCATGATTGAACACTACAGCCGTGACGACACCTGGTTCCGCCGGGACGTGGCGTCGGTGTGGCGGGTGTTGGAAAAGCCGGCGCGGTATCTTCTTGATATCGCCCGCCCGGACCTGAGCGTTCCCCTGTTCGGACCGCGCGGCAGCCGCGAACTCGGCAGCCTCGACCTGTCGGCCCTGGAAGCGATTTATCCCCGGTCCGGCCCGCTGGTCAACCGTATCGGCCTGGCCCGGACCGAGAGTTTTCCGGCCGGTTCCACCGAGGAGTCGTACGGCGGCGTCTATGTCACCCGGGACGGCCGGGCGGCGAACAACCGCTACCTGGCGGTGAAGTTCGGACCCATTGGCGGCCTCCTCGCCGTGCCGACCCACGCGGATTTCGGGTCAATCGAGGTGATGACCGGCGGCATTCCGTTCATTGTCGACGCCGGCGGCTACGGCGGCAACTCCGCCACAGCCGCCGCCCACAGCGGCCTCGCCCTGAATGGGAACTATGCATCCGTAAACACCTACACGCCGCCGGACACGGTGTCCGAGACAGTCTGGCGGACAAACGCCTCCATCGACTACGCGACAGACCGGGCCGGTTTCGACGACGGCAAGACCTGGCAGCGGAGCGTCCTTTATGTAAAGAACCTGCCCGGGGAGAGCCGCACCGACTACTGGCTCCTCCTCGATCAGGTCGAGATGAACGGCGATCCGGAACCAAGGCAGGCCCATGTCCGGTTCCAGATGGCCCCGGGACTTCAGGTCTATAACGACGGTTCCGGCATCTTCGCCTCCGGCCCCATCGTCGGGAACGGCCTCCGCATTTTCGCCGTCGACGCGGGAGCGCGGATGGAGGTGACGGACGGCGCCTGGGCCGACCGGGCCGGACAGGTGTTCGACGTCTCCGGGAACGCCCTGCCGGCGCCGGCGGTGAATATCACGCGGAACCTGGTCGGCGACAGTACCACCGCCACCATCCTCTATCCGTCGGACGATTACAACCACCGGCCGCGCCGCATCGACCGGGACGCGGACATCATCCGCGGCCGCACCGGCGCCATTGTCGTCGATCACGGCCTTGACCGCCTGGACGTCATCGCCTGGGCGCCTCCGGGAACGGAACTGGTGACCGCGACCCTGAACCTCCAGATGTCCGCCGACCTGGCGGTGTTCCGCATCCGTCGCGGCCGCATCGCCCGGGTCGATTTCGTCACCCTGGAACGGTTCCAGGCCAAGGAACCGGACGGCGGCCTCTGGTCGATGCGCGTCAACGGTCCGGCCCAGCCCCTGACCATCGAGCCGGATTCGCGCGGCGGTTGGAATGTCCTGTCCGACCCGGCCAACCGGGGATCGGCGACGTTCGAGGACGTCAACTTCGGTCCGGCGGTGACGCGGCGGCGGTTCTCGATTCGTCCTGGCGAAATGCGGGTGGTTCCGAGGTAGCGGCACGGCCGCCCCGAACCATCGGCAGCAATGCCGGCGGACCCCCGTTTCGCGGAGCGGCCGAATCATCAGAAAGTCGTGGAGCGTGAAAACACGCCCTGGCGGCTTGTATTTCTATCGTTCAGCGCGTGACCGGTTATGGTCACGCGCCGTTCGACTAAATCGGGGGGAAACTTTGTGGACATGATTCTTTCGGCATGGTGCGGCGCGGCGACGGGAAGGGCGCACCGGTATGCACTTCACGCGTTCCTGGCCGCGATTCTGCTTCTTCCCGGCGTCCGTTTCCCGAACGGCCCCGCCCTGGCCGGGGAACCGATGGCGACGGCGACGGTCAATGACGAGCTGGTGGCGGACGGAGAGTTGTTGGCGCAGGTGTTCGGCGAGGTGACGACCGGCATAGACGACGGCGACGTCGTGGTGGTGACTGTCCGGGAAAGCGGCGTCGTGGTGCCATACGATCCGGAAGACTGTCAGGACGGGTACTGGATGTTCAATCCTGATCTTCTCCGCGAGGGAAAGCATTACGGCTCCTTCACCATGACCGGCGGCGCCCTCACCGGCGACGACCGGTTGGTTCTGGAAAATGACGACCCGAACAACCAGCCGTATAACTACGTCCTTATGTCGATTGTCAACGCGACGGACACGATCGAGGTGTCGAACCTCGTTTTCCGGGGTGGCTCGTGGCAGTCCGACGGCGCCGACGCGTCCCTGATACCGGTGAACGGCGTCGGCCTCAACATCGGCATCTCGAACACACCCGCCGTCAATGAAATCGCGGCGAAGACGATTGTCATCCGGAATGTCCGCGCCGACGCGAATGTCTACGACGTCCGGAACGACGCCGTCACCGCCGCCTACGGTACCGGCATCAATGTCACCGGCATGTCTGTCGACCGTTCGGTTGTCAGCGACGTCCTGTTCGAAAACGTCGAACTGACCCGCAATCAAATGACCCTCGAAGCCACCGGCACCGGCCCGGCGGCGGTCGCTCCGACCATTCTCGGCGGCGGCGCCCGCATCGGTTCGGCCAAATCGTTTGCCTACAGCGGCGGCGTTGTCGACGGGAACTCGGTAACGCTCGAATCGAAAAAGGGCTGGGCCGCCGGCGGCGGGTTGTCCATCGACGGCGGCGGGAGCGGTGAGGATACGTTTACCGACGTCGTCCTGGACGGCGTCGATTTCACGAACAACAGCGTGACCCGGAAAGGCGATTCGACCGAAGCCTCTGTCGGCCGGGGCGGCGCCCTGTTCTACGGCGGGTACAACAGCACCGGGACCAGCCTGGCCATCCTCGGGTCGACCTTCACGGACAACACCGTCACGGCAAACGGCGCGAACAATTCCGCCCTCGGCGGCGGCGCCTCCATCCTCCTCAATAACGTCGCCGCCACCATCGCGGAGACCGCCTTCACCGGGAACCGCGTCGTCACGGAAAACGGCGGCGGCCACGCTTTCGGCGGCGCCCTGTCCGCCCGGGCGGAAACGGCCGAATTCCTCCAAGGCGACAATTCCCTGTCCATCGCCGCGTCGTCCTTCACGGACAACAGCGCCGTCGCCGCCACGACAGCCCGGGGCGGCGCGGTCGAACTGTCCGGCGGCGCCGGACACGGCATCACGGACACGACGTTTTCCGGGAACCGGGCCGAAGGCACGGACGGAGCCTACGGCGGAGCATTGTACTTTGCCGCCCTCGCCGGCTCCGACAATGCCATTGTCAACTCCACCTTTAGTGGAAACAGCGTCGCCTCGGCCGGCATCGCCAGGGGCGGTGCGATTTACCATGCCTCGGGCAAGCTGACGATTCACGGAGACGGCTTCAATTCGTACCTCGATAACGAAGCCGTCGTCGACGGCGCCGGGAACGCCTTCGGCGGCGCCATCGCCTCGGAAAGCGCCGACGACCTGGTCGTCACGACCGAACGGTTCGAGAACAACCGGGCCACCGCCGACGCGGCCACCGGCACCGGATCCGGCGGCGGCATTGCGAAGAGTGACGGCGGCCTCGTCCTTTCGGACAGCACCTTCCGGAACAACCGGGCCGCCGGCTACAACGCCCGGGGCGGCGCCGTCGACATCGCTTCCGGAGGGACCAGTGGCGGCGGGTTAATTGGGAACGTCTTCAATGAAAACGCCGCCGAAGGCATCCATTCCGCCCGGGGCGGCGCCATCGCCTACGACGGCGCGGACGACCTCGTCGTCACCGGCGGCGCCTTCACGAACAACGCGGCCAGCGCCGGTTCCGGCGCGGACGGCGCCTCCGCCTACGGCGGGGCCATTTTCCGTCAGGGCGGGAATGTCCACATCTCCGACGCCGACATCGTCGGAAACACGGTCAGCGGCGCGGCATCACAGGGGTCGGGCATTTTCATGGCCACCGACACGGACGCCGCCGCGCCTGGCTCCGGCGTCGCCCTCACCCTCACCGCCACCACCGGCACCATGACCGTCAGGAACGGCCCGGCCGGCGGACGGTCGGACGGCGGAACCGACGAAGCGGGCGCCGGCATCTTCTTCGGGAACGCCGCCAGCGGAGCCGCCACTCGGGAAGACGGCGTCTTCACCGTCGCCGCCGCCGCCGGAAGCGTCCTGAATTTGGAAGACATCGTCGGCGTCGTGGTGAACAGCGGGAAATCCTATAGCCAGATTCGGGACGGCGACGGTCAGGTCAAATTGGGCGGCGCCAATTACGTCGTCATGGACGACATGTCGTCGGCCACTATCGAATTCCGCGGGAACGGCGAAACGCTACTGTCCACCAATTACTCCCAGTCGTTTTCCGGAAACGGCGACGCGACGGTCCGTATTGAAAAGGACCACCAGCTCGTCATCAGCGTCCCCCGGGAAGCGGACGCCAACGCCGCCCTCTTCGATTTCACGAACAGCGGCACAACCGGCGACGACCGGAACTTCGTCATCGGCACCGACCCGTCCGACACCGCCCGCATCGGCCTGACCACCGTCGGAGCGGACGGGAACTTCCTTGTCAAATCATCGTCACAGGACATCGTCCTCGTCAAGGGCTTGGGGGAAGAGCAAATACTGTATATCCGCGACCATTTCGTCAGCGAGTCCGGCGGCCTTTTCGACGGCGATCTGTCCGGCCTCCGGGCGGCGCAGGATGCGGGCGGCAACTGGTACCTTGAAGCCAATGTCGTCCACCACAGTCCGTTCGAGGGCAAGTTCGGCGCCTCCCCCGCCATGGACGCCATCGACAGGTACGTGAACGACTGGTCCGGCTTTAACGAATCCGGCCTGGGCGCGGCCAAGTACGAGGCGATGTACCAGAATCCGCAGGCGATTGCGCCGGAGGCGTTTGTCGATCAGGGCCGGGTCATGATAGACGCCGTCGACGTTGTCGCCGGAACCGCCCTCCGGAGCGGCGTGGGAGCGCGCGGCGAATTTTCGGCCGACGGCGGTGACGGCAACGGCGGACTCGGGAACAGTGCCGGTAACGGGCACGGCGTCGGCGGCGGCGGCGGCGCTGTCGCGTCGGACGGGGCGGTCGGCATGCTGTCCCATTTCCCGAAAACGGGCGGCTACCGCGTGTGGGGCGGGTATGTCGGGAGTTTTCAAAAGAGGAAACCGGAAGGCGGCGCCAACGGGTATAAGGTCGATCGTCACGGGTTTGTCGGCGGCCTGACCCGGGACTTCGGCGCGGTCGGAAGCGTCGGCGTTTACGGCGGATTCACCAGCGCCGACGTCCGGTCGAAGAGTATTAACGGCCGGGTCGACCAAACCACCGGCCACTTCGGCGTCATCGGCCGCCTGAATCCGTCGCCCGCCATCCGGCCCGGTCTGGCCGTCTACGCCGATGCCGGGTACCACTTCGCGGACAACGATATGGAACGGCATCTCGGCGCCTTTTCGGCCAGGGGGTCGTTCGACCAGAAGGTCTTTTCCGCAGGACTCGGCGCGGAGTACGCCTTTGACTGGAACGGCTTCGGCATCGTTCCGGCGGCGGAACTGCGGTATCTCCATCTCACTCAGGACGACATGACCGAGGCCGGCGTCACCGCCACCCGGGCCGACGGCTTTTCCCGGTCCTGGCTGACGCAGCGCGTCGGGGCGGAAGCGTCGTATACGTTTCCGGTGGCCGACGGTGCTGTCCGGCCCCTCCTCGGCCTGGCCTGGCGTCACGATTACGGGGCGGAGCTGTTCACGACAAACGCCTCGTTCATCGGACCGGACGACGGGTTGTTCTTTCCGGTGACGTCGTCCAGGAACAACCGGGATTCCCTGGACGTTACCGCCGGTTTCCAAAGCCGGCACCTCGTGTATGGACACCGCGTCGGGGTCGATGTGAAATACAACGTGAACCTCGGAAAAAAGGCGACGGTGCAGGCGGTGTATGCCGGGGTGAATGTCTCGTTCTAAAGGCGGTATCATAGGGTTTCGGGCGCAGAACGTCGATAACACCGTCTCCGCGGCGAACGAAACATACGTCTGGACCACATCTGAAATCAGGACGGGTGGAACGCGTCTGTCGCATCACGTAGCGTCGTGACGGAACCGTCGCGGCGCTTTCTTTGGCGGGAACGATGCGGCAGTGGCCGGTTATTCCATTCCGGAAAAATCGTGCCGCATCGCTGCGTAATTTTCCGGCCTGACGTTCTGCGCCGCCCACAAGGCGAACTGGCGGACCGTGGCGTCCTCATCCGTATTGAATACCCGGGACAGGGCCTCGTCCGCCACCCGTTCCCAGCCGGGATGGCGCCGGACAAGCGTTCCGCCCGAATCCGGCAAACCGTAGCGGAGCGTGGCCAGGCGGACCACCGCCTCTTTCCGCCAGAACGGTTCGGCGTCCTGCAACGCCACCAGGCAGACGGCGGGAAGGCAGGCGAATCCGTCCATTTCGCCGAGGGCGATATTCGCCTTCCAGACAAAGGCCCGCATGATGCCGGACAGGCTGTCGCTGTACGCCCGGGCCAGCCCGAGGCGGCGGGAATCGCCGGTCCGGAGAAACAGGGACGTCATGCCCTGGGCGGCGCGCATCTTGAAAATGAGGCCGGTGACAAAGACGATGCTGCTGGACCGGTCCGTCGTCAGGTGCCAGCCGCACACCATCGCCGCCCGGTAACAGCGTTCCGCTTCGGCGCTGTCGCCGCCGGCGGCAGCGGTTTCGGCCCGGCGGAGAAGAGCCTGGAGGTATTGGCGGAAAACGGAAAAGTCGGGTTGTTTCGCGTCGACGGAGGTGAAGGCGGGGTAATACTCCGGCGTCAGGGAGGAGCGGGCGATGTCCGCCGCCTCGAGAAGCAGTTCGACGCCGCGGGACTGTTCGCCGCCGGATTCGAGTATGCCCTGCTCTTCCCGGTAGACCTCCTCGAGGAGCTGGAAACGGGCGGCGGCGTTCCCCGGGCCGGTGGGAAGGTCGACAAGGCCGGCCAGGCCGGCGTCCGTGTCCCAGCGGGAGATCATCCATACGCCGCCGTCGCCGCCCTGGCCGGCCGGGCGGAACGCTTCCAGTTCACGAAGGATGTCCTGCTGGCGGGACGTCATGGCCGGAGGCTGCCCGGCGCCGGTCCGACCGGCGGCGAGATGGAGGACGAGGAGAACGGCACAAGCCGCTTGCAAAATCGGGGCGTTCCGCATACAGTGTTGTCTTCCGAAACCGCAGTGCCGACCCTCTGTGAGGAAGGGGACTTCCCCACGGGAGCGGTGTCCTGTTTCACGAGGTTTTTATTTCTCCAATTTGGAGCGCTTCATGATTCGACTCAGTTGGGATCAGTTCCACAAAGATTGCGAAGTTCTGGCGGAAAACATCAGGAAATCCGGACGGGAATACGACAAGCTCCTCTGCATCACCCGGGGCGGCGTGTTCGTCGGCGGCCTGCTCGGCCACCTCCTGTCCATCCGGAACATCACGACAATCGCCCTCAAGCTCTACGAATTCGACCAGCAAAACCAGGTGGTCGAACAACTGTCCGGGCCCGACCTCCCGCTCCCCGGCACGCGCATGCTGGTGGTGGACGACATGCTGGACTCCGGCCGCACCCTGTCTTATATTGTCGACAAGTACGGGAAGGATTACGACATCGACATCGCCGTCCTCTACGACAAGGGAAACGGCGACCTCCGCGCCACCTTCACCGCCCGGTCCATCCCGGACGAATGGGTCTGGTTCCCCTGGGAACCGCCGATTCCGGAATCGGAGGAAGAGGCCAAGGACGCCCTCTAAAGCGTGTGGCGGCATTCGCGGTTTTCCGGAGCGTTCAACGCTGGCAGCCCGGGCAGAAGAACGTCGACCGGCCGCCCTGGCGAATCGACGCCACCGTTCCGCCACAGCGGCGGCAGCGTTCCCCGGCCCGGCCATAGACCCGGATAACCCGTTGGAACCCGCCTTCCCGGCCGTCCACGGTACGGTAATTCTGAATAGTGCTCCCGCCCGACCGGATCGCGGCGCGGAGCACTTTTTTTTATCGCCGCGACCAGGGCGTCGGCTTCGGCCGGGGCGAGATCGCCGGCGGGACGTTCCGGGCTGATGCCGGCAATGAACAGGGCCTCGCTCGCATAGATATTGCCGACGCCGACCACCACTTCCTGATTCATGATGTGGTTCTTGATGGGACAGGTCCGTCCTGCCGACCGGCGCAACAGTTCCCGTCCGGTAAAGGAGCGGCCGAGAGGTTCGGGGCCGAGGCGGGCGAAATCGTCCGGATCGCCTGTCGCCGGATCGAGACCTACCAGTTTGACAAAACCGAACCGGCGCATGTCGGCGAAGCGGAGGGATTCCCCGCCGTCGAGGCCGATGGCGAGGCGGTCGTGTTTTTGGAACGGCTCCGTCGCCGGTTCGATACGGAACGACCCGGTCATGCCGAGGTGGGCGAGGAGGCCGTGGGGGCAGTCGTCGAAGGCGAAGACGATGTATTTGGCGCGGCGGCGGATGCCGGACACCACCCGCCCGGACAGGAGCGCCGGCGCCTCCCGGCCGAGGGGATAGCGGAGCGCCCCGCGCTGCTCCAGCGCGGTGACGGTGCGGCCGGTCAGGGCTCCGGCCAAGGCGGTGACGACGGTTTCGACTTCGGGCAGTTCTGGCATTCCCGGCGGTTCTCCACGGCATTCGGGGTACGGTTCGGATTATTCTTCGACCGGTCGCGACCGGTTGTCAATCCACTGTTTCCGGCACTGCGCATGATTGCCTGACTGACGCGGCGACGGTGCTGGCGCCCGGTTACAGACGCACCTGCATTACGGCTTCAATCTCCACGCTGATGCCGAACGGCAGGGAGACGAATCCGACGGCCGACCGGGGATGGATGCCCCGTTCCCGGCCAAAAACCGAAACCATAAGATCGGAACAGCCGTTGACGACCTTCGGGTGTTCGGTGAAGTCGGGGGTAGCGTTGACCATGCCGAACACCTTCACCACCGCCGCAACGCGGTCGAGATCGCCCAACGCCTCGGCGGCGACGGCTAGGAGATTCAGCCCGGCGTGGCGGGCGTGGACATAGCCTTCCTCCGTTGTCAGGTCGTGGCCGAGTTTTCCGGTGCAGAGGGTGCCGTCGTGGAGCCGGGGGTTCTGGCCGGCCAGGTACAGCATGTCGCCGACCAGACGGTACTGGGCGTAATTGGCGGTCGGCGCCGGATACGGGGGAAGGAACAGGTTGAGGCGGCGCAGTTCGTCTTCGGGGTGCACGGTGGTCTCCAGTACGGGTTGGCAAGACTGCTGTTCGTCAGTGTTCAACATGCACCATCATCCAAAGGATGGCCGGATTTTCAATACCGCACCTCGGTTTTACTGCGTTCCACAGGCACCCGCCCGGGAGAGGACGGCAGGGTGTGGCAGGCAGCGCTTATGGATTTCACGCCGGGAAATGGGGGTAATGATGTTGTTTCACTGATAAGCCGGTGCCGGCCGGCGAACAGGCATTCGGACGTTCTTCCGGCATATTAGGGCATGACCGGCTGTTAATCCAACCCTGGCATTATTCAAAATTCACGTGTATTGCCGTAGGACGTCACTGTGAACCGGGTCCGCTAACAGGGGCGCTGGAACTGTCATGGACAGCCGGGCGGCAGGGAACCGGCGGGGCGATTTTTCGAGTGTACATATATATGGACGTTCGACTCCCTCGGCGATCCTTCGCGGAAACTTGAGGAATTATGGGACGGGGGCAAATTATCCGGTAAAAATTGACGCCGCGTTCGAGGCTGGAACAAAAACCGGATACGAAAAATTTTATTTTAAAAAAATCCTTGCCGGACGGCCGTTATTTCCGTAAAAGTTGATGCACACGAGTTTTCGGCCCAAGTTGACAACTCTGGTTGTGCGCCCATGGAGGGTGAGTGGGATAATTATTATCAGATTTTGCATTGACGGAAAGGATTTATCCACTATATTTGGGCTTGAATTGTTGTCAGCGGAGGGGTATTCTCGCCGCTGTGGAGTTCGAGGGGAGAAACCTCCCTTCCGGAGGGACAGCGGTATTTTGCTTATTTTTTGCTGAGAGTTAATTTTTTCACTTGAATTTGCGTTATTTAAGGCCACGAGAGAAAAGGAGAGAGAGAGATGAGGAAGTTTTTGGGCTTAGCCTTTGCCGCCGCCCTCATGACGGGTGGCGCGTACGGGCTGGACGCCTGTAACCCCTGCCCGGCACCGGTGGAACCGTGCCCGCAGCCGGTTAAATGCGCCCCGAAGCCGAAGTATAAGACCGAGATCGTCTGCGAGACGGTACAGGTCCCGGTCAAGAAAACCATCTATGTTGACCAGCCGTGCGAAGTCAAGGTCACCCGGATGGTCCCGGTCACAAAGGAAGTGCCCTGCGAGACCCAGACCGTCATGGAAACCAAGACCGTCACCGTCAATAAGAAGGTTATGGTTCCCCAGGAATATCAGGTCATGAAGACCGTCCTGGAAAAGGAAGCCTATGAAGTCAAGAAGACCGTCTATGACACCGTGATGGAGTGCGAAGAGTACACCGTCGCCAAGACCGTCATGGAAAAGGAAGAGTACCCCGTTACCAAGACCGTCTGCGATACCGTGATGGAATGCGAAGAATACACCGTCATGAAGACCGTCATGGAAAAGGAAGCGTACCAGGTCACCAAGACCGTTTATGATTGTGTCATGGAAAACGAAGAATACACCGTCATGAAGTGCGTCATGGAACCGGAAGAGTACCAGGTCATGAAGACTGTGTACGACTGCGTCTATGAAGACGAAGAATACACCGTCATGAAGACCATCGAAGTGCCGCAGGAATACACCGTCAAGAAGACGGTCATGGAATGCCAGGAATATGAAGCCACCGAATACAAGACCGAGCTCGTCCCCGTCACCAAGACCAAGAAGGTCAACAAGACCGTCTGCGAAATGGTTGACAAGGTCGTCCACAAGAAGGTCTGCGTCGAAGAATCCGACCCCTGCGACCCGTGCAAGACCACCAAGCGCTACGACGTGAAGTGCGAGACGATTCAGGTCCCGGTCCGCCGCCGCGTCTGCGAAGAAGTTCCCTACACCGTCAACGTCGAAAACAAGGTTCCGGTGAAGGTCATGAAGACCCGCATGGTTCCGCGCGAAGTCTGCGAAACCGCCACCCGCATGGTCTGCAAGCAGGTCCCGGAAAAGGCTGTCCGCAAGGCTGTCCGCAAGGTCGCCCGCCAGGTCTGCGAAACCAAGACCCGCATGGTCCCGCGCAAGGTGTGTGAAACCAAGACCCGCCAGGTGCCGCGCAAGGTTGCCCGTCAGGTCACCGAAACCTGCTACCGCATGGTTCCGCGTCAGGTCTGCGAAACCGCCACCCGCATGGTTCCCCGCAAGGTGACCCGTCAGGTGGCTGAAACCGCCGTCCGCATGGTTCCGCGTCAGGTCTGCGAAACCAAGACCCGCATGGTCCCCCGCAAGGTGGCCCGTGAAGTGACCGAAACCTGCTACCGCAGCGTTCCGCGTCAGGTCTGCGAAACCAAGGTCCGCAACGTCTGCACCATCGTTCCGGAAACCAAGGAAGTCCAGGTCTGCAAGACCATCAAGGTTCCGACCACCAAGACCGTCACCGTGATGGAACCCTGCGTCGAAACCAAGACCGTCATGAAGAAGAAAGCTGTCTGCGTGACTGAAATGGTCGACAAGGTCGTCAAGAAGAAGGTCCGCGTCCCGGTCGTTGAAGACTGCAAGCCGGCCTGCTAGTTCCACCCCGGTACAGTGTGCTCAATCCAAGCGAGGTCTCCCCAGGGAGGCCTCGCTTTTTGTCAGAGGACACGGGCGTGTGTGTCTGGAATGGAGACGTTTTGGATAGGGAGGCCTCGCTTTTTTGTCAGAGAACACTGCGTGCGTGTCTCGAGTTGAGACGTTTTGGATAGGGAGGCCTTTCAGAGGTCACGGCGTGCGTGTCTGGAGTGGAGAGGTTTTGGATAGGGTGGTCTCGCATTGCCAGAATACATGGCTTTCGATTCTGGAGTCGAGATGTTTTGGATAATGAAAGATGTTGATTGTAGCACTGTGTCAAACTCAATCCGAAACGTAGTTCCCGCGTGCCGTATGGGCTGTCACCACAATTTCGGACTAGGTTATAAATAGTCGCGAGTTAAAAATGGCCGCCTTTCTCCGGCAGATCCGAACACTCCAACGGACTGTTAATAAAGGAAAATGTAATGCCACACGTTTTCGGCAGTGGCCTTCTACGGGCAACGGATAAACTAACATCGTTCTTCGGCCACGGTGAGAATCGCTTATACCAGGTCAATGGTTGTCGGTACCACTCACCATTGTGACCAGACCTGCTTTTCCTTACGTAATTATATATGGATGACTTCGTCAGCAGGCTAGTCTTCAATCGATCGGAAACGGTTTCGATGACTCTCCCACCAGTACAAGGGACCGAAGCATTCTGTATGGTTTTTCAGTGAGGAACGGGCCCGGATTGAGTTCACTGACAATGATTCGGATGAGGGATTCATCCTCACCGATGCAGTTGAGAGAGGTACGCTGATGTTGAAACTTCATACCGCAAGTTCAAACGTTTTGACCGGAGACCGGGGCGATGGTGAGAAATATGGCGGAAGAATCCTCGCGCCGGGAAACGGATAATCATTCACGTCGTTGTAACATCATGTTATTCCGAACGTTGTCACACTAATTCTTCGAATTCTACATGCCCTCTATTTACCGGATTCTTTCTTGCGTTCCCGTCGCCGATACACTACAATAATTTCGTCGACTATCTAACTCTCATTGTGTCTATATTACTTTTAACGAATGACAATCCACGGTGCTTTAACAGCGACCGTGCCTGTCGTATTATCGCCGTAT
>JAJQFC010000124.1 GCA_021201355.1 Planctomycetaceae bacterium
GTCCGGGAAGGCCGGTTCCGGGGCGACCTTTTTTACCGGATAAACGTCTTCCCGATTCACCTCCTGCCGCTCCGCGAGCGCCGGGGCGATCTGCCGCTTCTGGCCGAGCATTTTCTCCGGAAATACGCGGGACAGGCCGGGAAGAACGTCCAGCGGTTTTCGCCGGACGTCCTCGAGGCCTTTAACGCCCATTCGTGGCCGGGGAATGTCAGGGAATTGGAGAACTGCATCGAACACGCGGTGATCCTGGCCGATGCGGAGACGATCCAACTGGCCCACCTCCCGGCCACCATGCGGCCGCAGGGTATGCCGGCACTGCCGACGGCGGCGATGCCGGGGACGGCGGGAATGGGAACGGAACAGGGACTGGGAGCGACGACGGCGGCGGATGTCGACTACAAGACGCTGGTGGACAATTTCGAACGGGGCGTCCTCACCGCCGCCCTCAAGGAAACGCGCGGGAACATCACCCGGGCGGCCCAAAACCTGCAGGCCACGGCCAGGGTCATATCCTACCGGATTCGCCAGTTGGGGATTGACCTGTCGCAGTTCGAATGAACCGGCCGGTGTCGCGTTCCACCTACCATTGCGTTGCCGGTACGACTTCTTCCCGGAGCGCCTTGATCACAGTTCCGAAGCGTCGCCAACCGTTCCCGGGCCGGGATTCCCGTAGATGTCGGGACGGCGGTCCCGGTAGACGTCTATGCGTTCACGCACGTCCGGAATGACATTCAAATCGAAGTCGGCCTGGACGATGGCCTCATCGCCGCCACCTTCCGCCAGGACTTCGCCCCACGGGTCGACGAGGAGGGAGCCGCCCGCGAACCGGGTCTTCCCCACTGGCCCGCACTGGTTCACGGCCGCCACGAAAAATTGGTTTTCCACCGCCCGGGCAATGTTCAGGAGCCGCCAGTGCCCGGACCGGGGGTGCGGCCAGGCGGCAGGGATGAAGAGGATTTCGGCGCCCGAGAGGGCGTAGCGGCGGATGAATTCGGGAAAGCGGATGTCGTAGCAGATGACGACGCCGCAGCGGACGCCGTCCAGCGTAAAGAGGACGGGACGGTCGCCGGGCCGGAAGCGTTCGTTTTCCCGGGTCGGGGAAAAGAGGTGGACCTTGTCGTAGCGGGCGATTTCGTTGCCAGTGCGGTCGAAGACGAGGGACGTGTTTTTTATCGCGTCGCCGTCACGGTTGATGATGGAGCCGCCGACCAGGTTGACGTTGTACTGGCGGGCGAGGCCGCCGAGGAATTCTTTCGACCACTCGCCGCCGACGTCGCCGAATTCCAGGGCGTTTTTTGGATAAAAGCCGAAATCCCACAGTTCCGGCAGGACGACGACGTCCGGTCCGGCCGCCATCGCTTCGGCGAGGCGGCGCCGGACGAGGTCGCTGTTCCGGGCGCGGTCGGCGAGGGTGATGTCGAGTTGGAGAAGGCTGACTTTCATGGCAGTACTCCGGCTACGGATTGTTGAAAAAAAGTCGATAGTTTTATTATGAAACGTCGCGTTTGCGTCAGTGCGGCAACGACGACTGTGCGGCCGGGAATTATATCGGGCTCGCCGGGTCCGGCGTCGCTACCGTTTAGCCACAAAAAACGTCGGCCGCCAGCGGCCGGTTTTTTATTGTAGCGGATTTTCTGCATCCGGTACCACTTTGAAAAGGAGCGACGGCAATGTCCGGTCTTACCATCCTGATCGTTTCGTTTGTCTGTTTCGTCATTGCCTACCTGGTCTACGGCCGGTGGCTGGCGAAGAAGTGGGGCGTCCAGCCGGACAACCCGACCCCGGCCCACACCATGACGGACGGCATAGACTACGTCCCGGCCCGCCGGTCGGTGTTGTTCGGTCACCAGTTCGCCTCCATCGCCGGAGCCGGGCCGATTAACGGCCCGATCATCGCCGCCATGTTCGGCTGGGTACCGGTGCTTCTCTGGATTATCTTCGGCGGCATCTTCTTTGGGGCCGTTCAGGACTTCGCCGCCATGTTCGCGTCGGTGAAGAATCGGGGGAAGACCATCGGGTACATTATCGAACTATATATTGGAAAAACCGGGAAAACGCTGTTCCTCCTTTTCACCTGGCTCTTCTCCATCCTCGTCGTCGCCGCTTTCGCCGACATCGTCGCCGTCACCTGGAACGGCTTCGCGGCGGACGGCAGCCACATCGCCGCGAACGCGTCCGTCGCCACAACCTCCCTCCTCTTTATCGTCGCGGCGGTCGGCCTCGGATTTTACCTGAAGAATCGGAACCCGGGCGCCGGCCTGTCCGCCGCCGTCGCCATCGCCCTCCTCGTCGTCTGCCTCGTCCTCGGGCTGAATTTTCCCGTCTACATCGCGAAATCCACCTGGCTGTACTTTGTCTTCATATACATTTTTATCGCCTCGGTGACGCCGGTCTGGGCCCTTCTCCAACCGCGCGACTACCTGAATTCGTTCCTCCTCATTATTATGATTGCGGCCGCCTTCATCGGCGTTGTCGTCTCGAACCCGGAAATGAACATCACGCCGTTCGCCGGATTTGAAGTAAACGGGCAGTACCTCTTCCCCATCCTCTTCGTCACTGTCGCCTGCGGGGCCGTGTCCGGGTTCCACGCCCTGGTGTCGTCGGGGACCAGTTCCAAACAAATCGATAACGAAAGCGACATGTTGCCGATCTCCTTCGGCGGCATGCTTGTCGAATGCCTCCTCGGCGTCCTCGCCCTCGTTGCGGTCGGCTCCCTCGCCGTCGGCGGGACCATGCCGACCGGTTCGCCCCCAGTCATCTTTGCCCAGGCGGTGGCCGGCTTCCTTGCCGTTCTTGGGTTGCCGACAGACCTTGTCTATACCGTCATCACCCTGGCGGTGTCGGCGTTCGCCCTGACAAGCCTTGACTCAGTGGCCCGTATCGGCCGGCTGGCCTTTCAGGAACTGTTTCTTGCCTCGACGGGTGATCGGCAGGGCGCCGTGTCCGGGTTCCTGACGAACCGGTACGTCGCGACCTTCTTCACCCTTCTCGTCGGCTACCTCCTGGCGCTTCGGGGCTACGCGGACATCTGGCCGCTGTTCGGTTCGGCGAACCAGCTCCTCGCCGCCCTCTCCCTTATCGCCTGCGCGGTGTTCCTGAAACGGACCAACCGGGAAGGCTGGATGCTGTACTTCCCGATGATCGCCATGCTCATCGTCACCTTTACCGCCCTTGCCTTCACGATTATCGGCCTCATCGGGAAGATGGACGCCGGGGCGTTCCGCTACGGGTCGGACGGGTTACAGCTCGTCTTTGCCGTGCTCCTTCTCGGGCTCGGGCTTATCGTGGCGACGAAATGTCTCAAGAAATTACAGGAGGCGAAGGCGTAAATTTTCGATTTCCCTGCCGCACGCCGGGTACCGCTATCCGCCGTTCCGTTACTGGAGCGGCGGTTTTTATGGCATTGACGCCGCCGCGGGCGCCTTCTTGGGGTGGAGTCTTTTCTTCGGGTGAAGTTATCCGGATACTTGACCGGTGTATTTTCCCTACGCCCGGACTCGGCCTTCGGCCGATAGAAAGGTATCGGCTCTTTCCCCGACGGAAAGGGCGGTCCGTGCTTTTTCGGAGATTTTCTTTTGCGACTGACCAGATTATTTACCCCCCGGCGGTTGTTGGCCGGTCTCTTCCTCCTCGCCGCCGTTCCGGCCTCGGCCGGGCAACCGGCGCCGCTGCCGCCGCCTCCGGAACTCCTGGACGACAACGGCTACGCCATCGAAGGATACGGCCAGCCGGCGGCGCCCGTCTACCAGCAGCCGGTCTACCAGCAGCCCGTTATGACCACGCCGACAGCGGCCGCCCAGGCGGCCGGGGCCGGGCAGCGCGGGTTTATCGTCTCGCCGCCGATGGCGTCCATGCCGGACGACTACTTCAACCTGCCCCTCCTCGACGAAGGCATTCCCGGCGTTCTTATGCCGGAGATTGACGAGAACTTCGTCGATCCGGGGCTGTCCGAAAGCCGGCGGCCGCGTGCCGGCCTGGCCGGGCGGCAGCTTGAACCGTTTTTCGACTACGCGAAGACGTTTGAAAAGGACGCCCTCGCCGCCCGGACCTTCAACGACGAAAACACCTACCGGCAAAACCTCCAGAACGCCATCGACGCCTACATGGAAATCATCGCCATGGCCGACGCCGGAACCGAAGCGCGGGAGGAGGCCTGGTACGGCGTCGCCCGCTGCGAATACCGCCTCGGCAACTGGTGGCGGTCGTTCGACGCGATTGAACGGTCGTTCCCGGAACGGTTCGACCGGCGGGAAGTGGAGGGGCGGATTCGCCTCGAGATGTTCATTGGGGAACGCCTTTGGCGCATCGGCTACGCTCCGGCCCCGGACGCCACCCGGAACAACCAGACCCTGAACGGCTACCAGGCCGCCGCCCTCGTCTACGCCGCCGCCATCTTCAACCAGCCGAACAACCGGGACGCCCCCCTCGCCCTCCTCAGGCGCGGAGACGCCGCCGCCATGAATAACGACTGGCCCGATGCGGCCAAGTTTTACCGGTCTGTCGTCGAATATTATCCGGAAAGCGAACCGGCGATGCAGGCGCGGTCGTCCCTCGCCGAAGCGGTTATCCGCCAGGACTGGCCGGCCGGGTTCCCGGAAGCGGCCCGGGAAGACCTGTCGACCATCATGGCGCCGGTGGAAAATGCCGAACGGAGGCTGTCCCCCGCCGCCGAGGAACGACGCCAGCGCGCCGCCGTTCTCGCGAACGACCGCGAGGCGAGCGAGAAGCTGATGCAGGCCAAGGGATACCTCCACAGCATCAAGTTGAAAAAGTCCCGGGACGCCGCCATTTTTCTCCTCCGGGACGTCGTCAGCCAGTTCCCGACGACGATGCAGGCCCAGGAAGCGGCGGCGATCCTCCAGAGCATGGGGGAGACTCCTCCGGCCACCGTCGCCGACGGCAGCCGCTATCCGCTGACCGGAATCTGGCCGGAAGAGGAATATCCCCTCGGGAACGCGGGATCGGTCCGGCTTGGCGGACAGAATACTAACACTGTGTCCCGTCAACCGGTCCAGCCGGAGGTGCGTTCAGCCGCGCCGACGGTGAACTATGCGCCGACGCCGGGGCAGAGTTACCATCCGTCCCTGGCGCCTCTGGACCTGGACGTTCCGGGGGTAATGCCCGGCTTCGACTAGGGACGCGGGCCGTCGTCCGGCCGTTGTCCGGTCCTGATTCCGGAAAATGGTTGCGCCGGATTGTTCTTGACCAATAATGACACACTGCTTGCCGATTGTGAATAACTGAATAGGGAGTGCGGGTGCATGCGTAATACATTATCAACCGGCCGGAGGCGGAACGTCGCCGGCGCCGTGGCAGTCCTGTTTCTCGCCGCGTTCGCCGTCATTCTCCTGACCGGTTCACCGGCCCGCGCCGCCGGCGAGTGGGAATGGACCGCCAACCAGGGCTGGATTCGCGGCGCCGGCGTCGCCCGGCCGACCCCCCGGGAACAACTCCATTACGCCTACGAACTGGAGCAAAAGTCCGAGTTCATGGAAGCGGCCCGCCAGTACTTCCTCCTCGTCCAGAACTTCCCGTCCTCGGAAGAGGCCGGCGTCGGCCTCCAGCGCCTCGCCCGCTGCCTGTTCGAGATGGAAAACTACTGGACCAGTTATCAGGCTATCGAACAGGTTATTGAAACCTACCCGAATACCGGCCGGATGTCCGACCTTGTCGAAATCGAACTCCGCATCGCCAAAAAACTCATGGTCTCGCAAACCCCCGACCTTCTCTCCAACAACGAAGCCAATATCCGCGACGCCAACATCCGCCGGGCCCTGACGATTATCGGTTCCGTCATCGAACACGACCCATACGGTCCGGTCGCGGCCGAGGCCTACCTCGTCAAGGGGGAAGGCCACCTGTTCATCAATGAAATCCAGGCCGCCCGCGCCGCCTTCGAGACGGTCCGGGACGAATTTCCCCGCTCCGACTATGTCGAACGCGCCCGCCTCGGCATCCTGACCTGCGACTCCCTCATGGGCCAGGCGACCCAGGCGGAACTGCAGGAACAGATTGAGGTGGTCCGCGAATTCGAACGCGAACGGATGGGCCGGAGCCGCGAGGAAATGGACGAGATGGACGAAGTGGAAAATTCCATCCGCCAGCTCGCCGAAGTCGAGGCCGGCAAGATGATGGACCAGGCCGAACAATATCGCCGCATGGGCACGCGGGACGGCGTCAAGGCGTCGGAATTCCTTTACAAGGAAATCGTCCGCCGCTACCCCGGCACACCGCAGGCCGAGGAGTCCATGGCCCGCCTCAACAACATCGTCATCCCCAAGGAAGCCAGCCGTTTGACGAAAATCGTTAAGGGGATCAACCTGAATCCGTTCTCCTATAATAAAGATCCGGAACCGCCGTGGATTGTCCCGCAGATGGCGCCGGAGGACATGGTCATGGTCGACAGCGGCCTCGGCCCCATCATCGGCGTGCCGGAAACGGGCGATCTGCCGTCGACGAGCTATTCGGCGTCGGTGCGTCCGGCCGCACTCCCGGATCAGAACATCCCCACCGGCGACGCCGACACCCAGAACTTCTCCCCGATCACGGCGGCGCCACGCGGATCAGGGTTTGATTCAAGCGGCACATCGGGACAGCGGATGTATTCGAGCGCCGACGGCTTCCAGCCGAACCGGCCGCCGGCCCGGAACCCGATCCCGACCATCAGCGATTCGGATCTCGTCCTGCCCCCGGGCAGCATCCAGACCACCTTCGGCTCGTCCTCGGCCTTCACCCCGCCGCCGGCCAGCCAGTACACCCATCCGTACCAGCAGGGCGGCGTCTACGAGGGCGGCAACCCCGTGTCAGGCTACAACCAGGGATACGGCCCGCCCGGCGGTTATAATCAGACCCCGTACGGCCAACCCGCGCCCGGATACGGCCAGCCGGCGCCGTACGCCCCTGCCCCGACGCCGACTCCGACCACCCATCCGGCCACGGGCGCGCCGAGCCTCGGCGCTCCGACCGACTATTACGTACCGTACTCCGACCTGGTCGGACCGGTCCCGACCGCCGGCGGCACCGCCACCGGCGGGTATGACAGCGGCTACGGCAACGGGTACAACAGTGGCTATAACGGCGGGTACACCGGGAATGGCGGGTATACCAATAACGGCTACGACAGCGGCTACAACGCCTACGGGAACGGTTACCAGACCCAACCGGCCCAGCCGGCGCCGCTGCCGGGCGGGTATTCCGGGTACAACGGCTATAACGCCGCGCCGCAGAATCCGGCCGCCTATCCGCCGCCGACCCCGGCCCGGCCGGGGATAAGTTCGGATGGGGGCTGGACATTTGGGGAAGATCTGCGATAATGCTCCGGTCCGGAATGGCGCGATGACGGGTTTGTGCGTTAACGTCCGGCGTCCGTGATATCGTCCTATCGTCCCTGTCCATCCGTGGCGGCGCGCGTTTTTAGGCGTCGATTTGGCGGGACGTCGGCCGGGCCGGACAGCGCTGTTCCGTTTATTCGGGGGAAAAGAATGCATTGCCGCAACCGTATCGTCCATGCCGCCGCCCTGGCCGTCATTCTCTTGGCCGCTCTCGTGCCGATCGGCTGCCGGTCCACGACCGCCTCCGGCCTACCCCGGCACATCCGGACGGTCGAGGTCCATATCTTCCAAAACAAGACCATGTACAACAGTATCGAGGCCTGGGTCACCCGGGATATTATCGACCGGATTAACGCGGACCCGGTCGTCCGCGTGACGTCGCGGAACGGCGACGCCCTCATCACCGGCGAGATCCTCGCCGTCAACCGCCGCACCCTCAGGGAAACGACCATCAACGAGCCGGGCACGGTGCTTATCACCATCGACGCCCGCTTCTCGTTCTACGACAATATCGAACGCCGGTACATCATTGAGGACATGCGGGTCCGGAGCACGGAGACTGGCATGTCGCCGGGCATCTACGAAGCGTCCAGGGACGAAAGTTCGGAAGAAGGCCAGCGCGGCGCGGCCAAGCAAATCGCCGCCGAAATCGTCCGCCGTACCATCGGGATGTGGTAACGGCGCGGGCGGCACGGCATTCGTCCGGACGCGGCGCTCTCCTGAATCCGGTTGACGCTCCCGGATGCGTAACGCCCGCCGGACATGAAAGCGACGAATTCTTCGCCCCGCCGGGTGCGTAACCGCCACGGCGGGGTATTTTGCCGAATGGCGTGAAGGCGGAAGGGACATGTTACGGTGACGGGCCCGAAGACAACCTTACCAGGCACACGACGTTTCGGTTGTCCGAAGGCGGTTAAATCATCTTTTCAGCACATGCACAATATATTCTAGGAAAATACCAGAATGGCCAATCCCAACGATATCGGTCCCCGAACCCCGCGCCGCTCCGGCTGGATGTGGGGCATCATCGTCTTGTTCGTCCTCGCCTACCTCGTCATGCAGGGACCGGGGGAACAAGCCCGGGGCGGACGCGGCGTCTCTTACTCGGAATTCCTCGACGCGGTGGACAAGCGCCGCGTGCGGTCGGTGACGATTGAAAAAGACACCGGCAACATCAAAGGGGAGTTCCAGACCTCCGGCATGCCCACGTCGGACGGCGGACGGAACTTCACGACAAGCGCACACCCCCGCACCCTGCCGGAACTGGAAACGACCCTCCGGAACGCCCACGTCGCCTTCACCTACGAAGGACCGGGCATCTGGAAGGATCTGTTGCCGCTCCTCGCCTGGGCCGGGCTTCTCGCCCTCCTCTTCTACTTCTTCGTCTACCGCCAGATGCGCGGCGGCGGCGGCATGCTGTCGTTCGGGAAATCCCGGGCCGTCCGCGTGACGCGGGACAAGAACAAGAAAACCTTCGACGACGTCGCCGGCGTCGACGAGGCCAAGGCGGAAGTCCAGGAAATTGTCGAATTCCTCAAGAACCCCGGCCGCTTCCAGTGTCTCGGCGGCCGCCTCCCCCGGGGCGTTCTCCTCATTGGCAGCCCGGGCACCGGCAAGACCCTCCTCGCCAAGGCCATCGCCGGCGAGGCCGATGTGCCGTTCTTCTCGATTTCCGGGTCCGACTTTGTCGAAATGTTCGTCGGCGTCGGCGCCAGCCGGGTCCGCGACCTGTTCGAACAGGCCAAGGCCAGTTCGCCGTGCATCATTTTCCTTGACGAAATCGACGCGGTCGGCCGGAAGCGGGCGAACGATCTGCCGGGCTCCGGCATCGAAACGGCCCAAACCCTGAACGCCATCCTTGTCGAGATGGACGGCTTCCAGTCGGACGACAACGTCATCGTCATCGCCGCGACGAACCGCCCTGACGTCCTCGACCCGGCCCTTCTCCGCCCCGGCCGGTTCGACCGGCGCATCTATGTCGACGCCCCGGACGTTCGCGGCCGCGAACAGATCCTCGGCGTCCACGCCAAGGGCGTCAAACTGTCCGAGGACGTCGACCTCTCCATCATCGCCCGGGGCACGCCGACCTTCTCCGGCGCCGACCTCGAGAACCTGGTGAACGAAGCCGCCCTCATCGCCGCCATGCGCGGCCTCGAGAGCGTGACCATGGATTGCATGGAAGAGGCCAAGGACAAGGTCCGTTTCGGCCGGGAAAAACGCTCCCGCGTCCGGGACGACGAGGAACGGAAAGTCACCGCCTTCCACGAGGCCGGCCACGCCCTGTTGATGCGGCTTGTCCCCGAAGTGACGCCGTTACACAAGATAACGATCATCCCGCGCGGCCGCGCCCTCGGCGCCACCATGCAGCTCCCCGAAAAGGACGAGTACAACATGGGCCGCCGGCGCATCCTCGGCGAAATCACCGTCCGCCTCGGCGGCCGGGCGGCGGAGGAAATCTTCCTTTCGGACGTCACGAACGGCGCCGCCATGGACCTGCATCAGGCCACCGGCCTCGCCAAATCGATGGTGTGCGAATGGGGCATGACAGAAGCCCTCGGCCTCCCCCGCCTCACCAATGACGGCGGCGACGACGCGCTTATCGTCTCGAAAGGCTATTCGGAAGACACGGCCAGGCTCATCGACGAGGAAGTCCGGAAGATCCTGGACACGTCGTACACCGAAGCGGTCAAGCTCCTGTCCGAGCACCGCGAGGAAATGGAACTCCTGGTCGAAGCGCTTCTCGAATACGAAGTCCTCAACCGCGACGAAATCGACATTCTCCTCGGCGAGAAGTCGATGGCGAAGCTGAAAGAATACAAGAAAGCCAACGGCACCGACATCGGCACCAGCAGCCTGGCCCAGCCCGAAGCGGAAGCGGAGAAGAAACCGGCGGTCGAGACCGAGGCGAAGCCGAGCAGCCCCGGTTCCCTCCTCGAGCATCCGGTCAAACCGGCCGTCGCCGGCGACGGCGGCGCCGGGTATATCCAGAAAGAAGGCGTCGGCGAGTAGGCTGCCCTGTGGAGCCTAAAGGTAATCCCCATAGGTCAACGACACCCCCCAACACTTCCCCGTTCATATGAGCGGGGAAGTGTTTTTTTGGGGTGATGCGGTACCGTCGTAGCAATGCATCCGGTAACCGCTGGCGAACAACCGGTCGGAAGCGACAGGATACGGCACGGTTTTTACGTGAAAAAAAAAGAAATGGGTGTCATTTTTTTTGACTGCCGGGTCGGCGGGTGGCTGGTGTGTCGCGGCACGCGTCGCCCACGGCTTTGATTTTTTTACGGAATTTTCCCCGGAAGAATTCACCTTTCACCTAACAGGTTATTTTTGATGGAGTTCTGATGGAGTGTGGAAAGGTGAAAAGTCGCGTAAAAATATTCGGAATGTTCCTCAAGTTTTCTCTATGTCGACCGCTAATACGATTACGGACGGTTTCAATGCCGGTTCGTGGCGACGAGGGACGGACCGTTCGTGGCGTCGGCAACCGGGTGAGGTCACGATGGTTTATTGCTTGGCACCTCGTTTTTTACCGGGTACAGTAGAGGGAGAGGATGCGATCCGTCCTTGCGTTTCTACGGTAACTGCGGTGTAGTCCTCACGGAGGATGGTACTATGGCACTTAATATTTCGAACAACCTGAACGCGATGCAGGCGCGACGGAACACGAACCTGACATCGAAACAGCGCGCCTCCATCATGGAGAAGCTGGCGTCGGGGCGCAAGATCAACATGGCCAAGGACAATCCGGCCGGGTTGATCATTTCCGAAATGCTCCGCTCGCAAATGTCCGGCCTCGACCGGGCCATGCGGAACACGCAGGAAGCGAACAACATGATGAGCATCGCCGAGGGCGGCCTCGGCAGCGTCTCGTCCATGCTCACCCAGATGCGCGGCCTCGCCATCCATGCCCTCAATTCCGGGGTCACCACCGGCGCCCAGACCACCGCCGACCAGATGCAGATGAACTCGGCCCTGTCCACCATCAACCGGGTGGTGTCGACCACCAACTACGCCGGCACCAACCTCCTGGACGGCACCCGCGACTTCACCTACGAAACATCCGACCCGTCCGGCATCATCGACACCAGGTCGACCCGCGTCAACTCGACGAACGGCACCAACCAGATCGACGTCACCTTTGCCGGCGGCGAGGCAAACCAGGCCGAACGGGCCCACCTCGAGGCCGACTTCGGCGGCGCCGCCACCAGTGAGTTGCAGGAATTCACCGTCACCGGCCAGAACGGCAGTTATTCCTTCTCCTTCGCCGAAGGCACCTCGGTCGAGGAAATGGCGGAACGCATTAACTCGATGGCCGACTCGACCGGCGTCAACGCCTACGCCATCCGGGACCAGGGAGAAGGCGCCACCAGCATCCGCCTTGCCTCCCAGGAATACGGGTCAAGCGCGGCGGTCCGGGTCCAGCAGCACAGCGGGACCGGCTTCGCCGACGCCGGACAGACAAGGGTCGATCTGGGGCAGGATGCCACCCTGTCCGTAAACGGCCAGGAAGTGCGGACAAACGGCCTGGAAGCGAGCGTCTCCGGTTCGGCCAGCGCCAAGATCGGCTTTACCGAAGGCTCGACTGAAAATACCACCATCGCCCAGACCGGTTACGATCAGGACGAACTGACCAACGCCGACACCGCCCGGGACGCCAGCCTGAACCAGGTCAAGGGCGGCATGCAGCTCCAGCTCGGCGAAGGTTCGGGCAGCCAGAACCGGGAGACCGTCTCCCTCGGGAATTACAACCCGGCCAGCCTCGGCACGGTTGAATACAACGGCGAACGCTACAGCCTGAACGACCTCTACGGCGGCGGCGCGGCCTCCCTGGACCGGAACCCGGAACTGGCCCTGAAGATTATCGACCAGGCCATCGCCGACGTCTCGGCCGGCCGGGCCAATATCGGCGCCTACCAGGCGAACGCCCTCGACACCAATTACAACAACCTGGCGGTGACTCTTGAAAACACCATGCGGACGGAAAGCGCCATCCGGGATGCGGACTTTGCCGAACTGGTCACCCAGTTGACGGCGGCCCAGCTTCTGGAAAATTCCGGCCTCAAGCAGATTCAGAGCGCGAACATGAATGCGCAGAACGTCCTCGCCCTGCTCGGCGGCTGACGCTCTCTTTTACAATAAAACAGAACGGGCGCCCACCGCGCGGTGGACGCCCGTTTTCTTTATGGTTGCCGGTTCGGGCCGGCTCCTGACGGCGTGTCCGGCGAATTCAATCCAGCATATGATCGGCTTCGTCCTGGACCGAACTGGCGTGGTCGCGGGACATGGGTTGCCGCGAGGCGTTGGACTGGATATCATAGCCGGCTTCGATGTCCTCGGCGACGATGTCGGCGTCGAACGGCGGCAGTTCCGGATCGTCAATGGGGAAGATGTCCCTCGGATCCCGTGGCGGTATGTGTGGCATGGTTGCGCCTCCTGATGACGTTGTCATTGTAACCGGTGCCTTCCACCTTGAACTGTCCGGGTACGCCCGGCATCCCTGTTCCATGAGCGTTTCCGCGCCCGGCCAAACTGCGGAAACACGTTCGGGTGGTCCCCGTTCGGCCGCGCCGACGCGGCCGGTAAAACGTGAGACCTCGGCGAGCGTATAAAGGATGCGGCCGGGAACCTGACATTACCTAACAAGGCCCCTTCGTAAAGGAAGAACAAGCATGGACAACGCCGCCGGCAGTATGGAAACTGGTTCGCTCCCGTCAATGCCTGACGATTCGGTGCAGCAGGTCGAGACGGAACGGATCGGCGGCCCGCAGTTCACCTATGAAAAATTTTCCACGCCGGGCGGCGGGATGGCGTTCGGGTTTTCCTCGTACTCGGACGGCTCGCGTCCGCTGCCGAAAGCGCCGGTGGCGGCGACCTGGATATGCCTGGCCCTGGCCTGGCTGGCGCTTGGTTCGAAAATTCCCTTCACAGTCCCCATCGGCCTCCCGTTCAACATCGCCGCCCTGTTCCTGGCCACCGTGAGCCTTGGCCGGGGGAGCATGTTTACAGGCTTTTCCGTCCTCCTTCTCGGCACGGTCGGATCGATTGTCGTTTACCTTGTCGGACTGTTCCGCTTCCTGGTGATGTTGTAGGGGTCAAACTGTTCGGGGGCCAAAAAACCCCGTTTTTTCTACGAAAACACCGATTAAATGTTTTATAGATGTTGACAAAGACGATGTTTCAGGTATTATGAGAATTGACCTCTGTCATGTTCGCAATGGAGATATTTCTCGAACCGACTCCATTTCTACTGGGAGCCAATATACCGAAGCTCGGGGCAAAGGCTGTGGTACAAAGCCGAGACTCACGACTGCGGTGCGGCACCCACCTGAGCCTGCGGGTTCAGAAATTCCATCACCCATGCGGCATTGCGATGGAGGTCTTTTTCACCACACCACCGCCCCGGCTTCCGGGGCGGTTTTTTTGGGTGCCTTTGTCCGATCGATGATCTCCAATTCTCCGCTGTGCCGGGCGGGATTTCTCCCCGCTTTCAAACACTGCGATGATTCTTTGTTTTGCTTTCCGGTCGCCGTCGTTCTCGAGACGACGTACGGCACGTCGTCAGGGCCGAGACGGAGTCGCGTCGGGACGCGTCCACACGGACAACGGTTTATTCCGAACGACCGGTTGGTCGACTGGTATGGCTTCATTCCGGATGTGGAAGTGCCGGAACGAAGCGCGACTTCAGAGGCGCTGTATCAGTCCGAGGGAAAACAAAGGAAATACCGACCGTAAACCGGCGTAGGCGCCGCGACAACTCCCCCCGGGCGGCCAAGCTATTTGCGCCGCCGATTTTATCGGGAAAACATTCCGCGACAGATATGGATTCTCGACAAGAATTGATCTTTACAAACCGTGGACCATGGGTATAAATTATGGGGCGACAACTATATGTATTTCCAGAACGTTCGACCTCCAGCAGCTTTAGCGTTCGCTGCCCGTATTTTTCCAGTCAGGACCGTAAACGGCACTCCCGTGACGCGTGGGCGCGGAGCATAGCCGTTCGCTTGTGCGCCGATGGCACGCGCGCCGGCTGGCGACAATACGTCCCGGAGGTCTCCTCCATCCGGTCCCGTGCGTTCGTAAAGGCATACTCCAATGGCTAAAATCAAAGTGCTGGTTGTCGACGACTCGTCGGTTGTCCGCAACGTCCTCACCAGGGAACTGACCAAGGACTCCTCTATCGAAGTCATCGGCACCGCCCCCGACGCCTTTGTCGCCCGGGATAAAATTGTCGCCCTTCGCCCGGACGTCATCACCCTCGACATCGAAATGCCCAAGATGGACGGCATCACCTTCCTCCGGAAACTGATGGAATGGTTCCCGATACCGGTCATCATCGTCTCCGGGCTGACGCCGAAAGGCTGCTCCCTGTCCCTCGAAGCGCTCGAAATCGGCGCCGTCGACGTGATTGAAAAACCGGCCCTGACGAACGAACGGGCGCTCGCCGATTTCTCGACCCGGCTTATCGACCAGGTCAAGGCCGCTTCCCTCGTCCGCTTCCGGAAGCCGACGGCGCACGGCCAGGCCGCCGCCGCCCGGCGGCCGCAGGTGCAACTCGGCGCGCCGAAGCCGGCCGGCCGCACCCTCGGTAAACGCACAAGCAAGATTATCGCCATCGGCGCCTCCACCGGCGGCACCGAGGCGCTGAAAACCGTGCTCGAGAAAATGCCCGTCGACTGCCCGCCCATCATGATCGTCCAGCATATGCCCGGAACGTTCACGAAAGCCTTTGCCGAACGGTTAAACCGGCAAACGCCGATTGAAGTCCTCGAAGCCGAGGACGGCATGGAAGTGAAAACCGGCCGCGCCATCATCGGGAACGGCAACATGCACCTCCTTATCAAAAAGGGCCCGGGCAAGTGGCTGGCGGAGACCCGGGACGGACCGCTCGTCTGCCGGCACAAGCCGTCCGTCGAGGTACTGTTCAACTCATTTGCCAAACACGTCGGGTCGAACGCCATCGGCGTCATGCTCACCGGCATGGGCCGGGACGGGGTCGACGCCATGAAAAACATGAAGGACGCCGGCGCCCGCTGCATCGCCCAGGACGAAAAATCCTGCGTCGTGTTCGGCATGCCCAAGGAAGCCATTAAAACGGGCGCGGTTGAAAAAATAGTTCCGCTTGACATGGTGACCGACGCGGTGTTATCATTCATTTAAGGAACCGTTTCCCATATGATATGGAAGACGGTCCGTTTTTTGGTGGACCATGGAGTGGCACAATCCCGGACGGCGCGTATCTGGAGAACGACCCGCCGGCCGGCAATACGGTCCCCTCGTGGACTGTCCCAGAGGAGTAAGAGGAGAGGCGTTCGGAACGCCATACAGGCGATGCGCCGACAGGCCACAGGCAGTATATTCCGCTCAGACAAAAGCAGTGAGTACCCCGGGAGAAGCGAAAAATGAAGATCCTGGTTGTTGACGATTCATCGACAATGCGGCGTATTATTTCCAATATCCTCAAGTCCAGCGGGTACGAAGATATTGTCGAGGCCGGCGACGGCATCGAGGGTCTGAACCAGCTCAAGGCCAATCCGGATGTGTCCATGGTCCTTACCGACTGGAACATGCCCAGCATGAACGGCCTGGATTTTCTCTCGAAAATTCGCGAAACCACCCCGGGCACCCAGCTTCCCGTCATCATGGTCACCACCGAAGCCGAAAAGGCCAACGTCGTCGCCGCCATCAAGGCCGGCGCCAACAATTATATCGTCAAACCGTTTACGCCGGAAATCGTCAAAACGAAACTTGAACCGTTCCTGAAACCGGCCTGACGGGGAGACTCGCGCGTCGCCGTGCCTGTTCGGGCATGGCATATCGACACCACGGCGCGGCGCCCGCCAGCGCGCCCTGAACGCCGGTCCGGTCGCCACCGCACCGTGCTTCGCCGGTCTCCCGCACGATCGGCCGGTGGTTAGAAGACGGTGAATCGCGGCAATTCGGCGCGAATTGTTTCGGGAATAGTCATGAAAATAATCACTGTAGCCGACACCCCTTCCACTCCCAATATGATCAAGGGAATTTTCACCATGCGGAAAATTCCCGGCGTCACCTTTGTCCATGCCCACACCAAGGAAGAGCTGGTCGCAGCCATGGACGAACAGTCCGTCGTCCTCATCGATTGGGAATGCGATCCCGGCGTCGGCGCCGATTACGTCTACGCCGCCAAGTCCCGCATCGCCAAGGTTCCCGTCCTCCTCCTCTGTATCAAGCAGAAGGCCGGCACCACCTTCGCCGGCATCAAGGCCGGCGCCGCCGGCGTCATCAACAAGCCCTTCGCGCCGGAAGACGTCATCCGCTCCATCGCCGCCACCCTGAAAAAGGGCCAGAAAACCCGGCCAACCGTCAATGTCGAGTTCATTAATCCCTTCATCGACGCCACCCGGAACGTGTTTTCCTCCATGTGCCAGGTCGAGGTGGCGCGGAAGAGCATATTCGTCAAACCCGACTACAAGATGCTCGGGGACATTTCCGGAGTGATGCAACTGTCCGGCACCGCCGCCGGCAGCGTCGTCATCAGCATGTCCTCGGAACTGGCGCGGCTGGTCGTCGGGAACATGCTCGGGGAACCGCCGGCGGAGGAACTGACCCAGGACGTCATCGACGCCACCGGCGAAATCATCAACATGATTTCCGGCCAGGCCAAGGCCTCCCTCGTCAAGACGAAATACCACTTCACCATTTCCATCCCGAAGGTGGTCACCGGACCGGGCCACGAAATCGAGCACCAGCCCGGCACGCCGAACATCGTCGTCGCCTTCGAAGGCGCCGGCCACGACTTCTCCCTCCAGGTCTGCCTGGCCCCGAACGACGAGGCCGAGGCCGCCGAAGCCGGAGCGGCGGGATAATCCATGGTAACCGACACGCCCATCCGATCCGTCGCGCTCATCGGCCTTGGCGCCATGGGCACGGCCTATTTCGGCAAATTCTCCGACATTCTTCCGCCAGACACCATACAGGTCATTGCCGATCCGGCCCGGGTAGACCGCTACCGTCGTGACGGCGTCCGGCTGAACGGCTGCCGCTTCGACGTCCCGGCCGTCACGGCGGAGGCGGCGCGGCCGGCGGATCTTCTCATTTTCACGGTCAAATACCATCACCTGGCCGAGGCGGTGGAACTGGCCCGGAACGCGGTCGGCCCGGATACCGTCATTATTTCCCTCTTGAACGACATTACCAGTGAAGACGTCATCGCCGAGGCCTACGGCCGCGAGAAGGTGCTGTACAGCCTCACCATCGGCATCGACGCCACCCGGACCGGGAACGATACCACGGTAAGCGTCTACGGCATAATCCCGTTCGGGGAAGCCCGGAATGAATCGGGCCGCTACAGCCGGAACGTTATCCGCCTGGCCGAATTTTTCCAGCGGGCGGGCCTTGACTACGAAATACCGGACGACATGCTCCGGTCGCTCTGGAACAAGTTCATGCTAAATGTCGGGGTCAACCAGACCTCGGCCGTCCTCGGCGGCGGCTACCGCCTGTTGCAGCGGGGGGGAGTCGCCCGCGGCATCGTCCGGGACGCCATGCGGGAAGCGGCGGCGGCGGCGCGGCTGGAAGGGATCGATCTTTCTGAAAAAGACATCGACAAGGCCCTCGGCTTTGTCGACATCCTCTCGCCGGACGGCAAGTGTTCGATGCTCCAGGACATGGAAGCCGGACGGCCGACCGAGGTGGATATTTTCGGCGGCACCGTCCTCGCCCTGGCGGACAAACATGGCCTTGACGCGCCGGTGAACCGGATGCTCGTCCGGCTTATTAAGGCGCGGGAAGAGTCGTTCCGCCGGTAATTCCGGGCGACGCCCCGGTCCAGCATTTTCTTCCGTGCAGCGCGCCGTCCGGTGGCCGGAACGGTCAACCCGGGAGGCGCTGACTGTCCGCCAGACAGTCAGGGCGCCGGACGACCGCCGGTACAGGAAAACCTTTCGCGAACCGCCCCGCATGAACTCTTTTAAAAATATCCTTGCAAAACTCCGTTAACTTCGTTACATTCACGTCATATCCCTCTGCAAACGAGCAAGACAAGGCAGGCAGGAAAGCCCTCATTTTTCCTTTATTTCTTGACCACGACACGCAGCCGCCTTTCTTCCCTTCACGCATTTCGCTCCACGGTTTTACTTGACACGCAACGGCAATTCGAGATCCCGAATGTTTTTCACTGGGAGCATTGTATGCCAGAACCCATTCTCGTCATGCGGGACATCAACAAGGCCTTTGCCGGCGTTCCCGCCCTGGTGAACGCCCGGTTCGAACTGTTTCCCGGCGAAGTCCACGCCCTCATGGGAGAGAACGGCGCCGGCAAGTCGACGCTCATGAAAATCCTCACCGGCATTTACACCCGGGATTCCGGGGAGGTCGTCGTCGCGGGGAAGCCGGTCGTGTTCACGAATCCCCGCGAGGCCCAGGACGCCGGCATCGTCATCGTCCACCAGGAACTGAACATGATGCCGCACCTCACCGTCGCCCAGAACATCTTCATCGGCCGGGAAAAGATGCGCGGGAAAATCATCGACGACAAGCAGATGATCGCTGACGCGGCCGAGCTCTTCGACATGCTGAAAATCGACATCAACCCGGCCGAGACGATGGGAAACCTCACCGTCGGCCGCCAGCAGATGTGCGAAATCGCCAAGGCCATCTCGACGGACGCCCGGATTATCGTCTTCGACGAACCGACCGCCGCCCTGACGGAATCGGAAGTCGGCGAACTGTTCCGGATAATCGGCGATCTCCGCCGGAAGGGCATCGGCATCATCTATATTTCCCACCGGATGGACGAGATCAGCCGCGTCACCGACCGGGTCACCGTCATGCGGGACGGCGAATACGTCGGCACCCTGGTGACGGCGGACAGTTCCAAGGACGACATCATCAAGATGATGGTCGGCCGGGTGGTGTTCGAGACGCCGAAGACCCACAGCACCATGCCGCCGGGCGCGCCCGTCGTCCTCAAGGTCGTCGGCCTGAAGGCCGGGCGGATGGTGAAGGACGTGTCGTTTGAACTCCACCAGGGGGAAATCCTCGGCGTCTCCGGCCTCATGGGCGCCGGGCGGACGGAAATGGTCAGGGCCATCTTCGGCGCCGACAAACGGACGGCCGGCGACATCTACATTAACGGCGTCAAACAGGACATCCGGAGCCCGAAGGACGCGGTGGCGGCCGGCCTCTGCTACCTCTCGGAAGACCGGAAACGGTACGGCGTCATGGTCGAGATGGACGTCACCGAAAACACCACCATCGCCACCCTCCAGGACTACGTCACCGGGATGTTCATAGACAACCGGAAGGAGCGGGAGACCGTCCGCACCTACATCGACCGGCTTCGGATCAAGACGCCGTCCGAACGGCAGCAGGTGCGGAAACTGTCCGGCGGCAACCAACAGAAAATCGTCATCGCCAAATGGCTGGCGAAGAACTGCCAGATCGTCGTCTTTGACGAACCGACGCGCGGCATCGACGTCGGCGCCAAGGCGGAAATCTACGAACTGATGAAACAACTGGCGAACGACGGGAAGTCCATCATCATGATATCGTCCGAACTCCCCGAGATCCTCCGCATGAGCGACCGCGTCCTCGTCATGTGCGAGGGACGGAAAACCGCCGAATTCCCCATTGAAACGGCGAATCAGGAAGACATCATGCATGCGGCGACGCTCCGGGAATGACCGGAACGCTTCGCCGCGAGGACGCCCCGACGGCCGCGTCCCGCCTGGACTCCCCTTCCCCGCCACCCTGTGAGAAAGGACTATATGGACACGAACCCCGCAATCAGGCCGGCCGAGCCGGGACGGCTCAAGCGCATCCTCGCCAACCAGCGGACCGTCGCCTTTATCGCCCTCATCGTCCTGTTCCTGTTTTTCTGCGTCACCGGGAACAACTTCGCCCGCTACACCACCATCATGAGCATCCTCGACTCGTCCTACTACATCGGTTTTCTCGCCATGGGCGTGACGTTCGTCATCATAACGGGCGGCATCGATCTTTCGTGCGGCACGGTGATGGTCTGCTGCGCCCTCATCTCCGGCACCCTTATCAAGATGGGCTGGCCGGTGTGGCCGTGTCTTGTTATTTGCATCCTTATAGGCGGCCTCTTCGGCCTCCTGAACGGGTTCATGGTGGCGATTATGGGCCTGCCGGCCTTTATCGCCACCCTTGGAACGATGATGATAACCCGCGGCCTCGGCTCCATCGTCACGGCGACGGCCAGCGTCACCTTCCCGGCCCGGCGTTCGCCGGAGGGGAGCTTCCGGATCATCTTCAAGGTCATGGGGCCGGACTACCCGACGGGCGGTTTGCCGACCGGGCTCATCATCTTCGTCACCCTCGCCGTCGTCATGGGCCTGTTCCTGGCGAAGACCCGGCCCGGCCGCTACATCACCGCCCTCGGCAGCAACAAGGAAGCGACGCGGCTGTCCGGCATCGACACGGTGAAATGGGAAATGCTCGCCTACGTGATTAGCGGCCTTTTCGCCGGTCTGGCGGCGATATCCTACGCCGCCACCTACTCGACCGTCCTGCCGGGCACCGGAAACGGCTTCGAACTCGACGCCATCGCCGGCACCGTCATCGGCGGAACGTCCCTGTCGGGCGGGCTCGGATCGATTTCCGGCACCCTTATCGGCGTCTTTATCATGAGTGTTCTGAAGACCGGCCTGCCGTTTGTCGGGTTGCAACCGCACTACCAGCTCCTCTTTACCGGCATCGTCCTCGTCATCGCCGTCTTCGTGGACGTGATGAACCGGTCGCGGCAAAAGACCTGAGGCGTCCAGCAGAGTAATTTGCCCGGCAAGGCAACAGGCGGTGCGGCACAGTGAGGGGACGGGGTAAAACCGCGCCCAGGACGGCGTCGTCCGGGCGATACGACAACCATTTTGTCCAGGAGAACGTTATGAAAATCCGGAGCAAACTGTTCATGACAGCGGTGGCGGTATTGTTCGCGGCGGCCCCGGTGTTTGCCGGGCAATACAGCATCGAAGTGGTGTCGAAGGGGTTCCAGCACGATTTCTGGAAACAGGTCAATCGCGGCTGCACCGAGGCGGGGAAGGAATTCGGCGCGTCCGTGAACTTCGTCGGACCGGCCTCCGAATCGAACATCGCGGAGCAGATCGACCAGCTCAGTAACGCCGTCAACAAGGGCCCGGACGCCATCTGCTTCGCCGCCCTCTCCCCGGAATCGTCCATCGACCTCCTGTTCCAGGCCGGCGACGCCAAGATTCCCGTCATCACCTTCGACTCGAACGTGCCGATGGACACCGGCGGCGCGGTCAAGGCCTTCGTCGCCACAGACAACCGTGACGCCGGCGCCGGCGCCGCCCAGGCCATGTACGACAAGCTGAAAGACAAGCTGACGAACTCCCCCGCCACTGTCCGCATCGCCGTCCTCTCCCAGGACACGACGTCGCAGTCGGTCGGCGACCGGACCATCGGCTTTATTGAAAAGATGGTCGAGCTCTGCGGGCCGGCCACCACCTCGGTGGAAGGCCACGTCAAGTACGAAAAGCGCGTCTCGAACCCGAAGGTCATCCTCGATGTCGGCATCCCGGCTGAAACCATCGACGCGGCGATGAACACCGTCGTCTCCACCATCTTCAACAAGCAAGACATGATCGGCGCCTACGCCTCGAACGAATTCGCCGCGAAAGGCATGATCAACGTCAACGAAACGCTGAACCGCCTCGGCCCGGACAAGGCCGTCGGCATCGGCTTCGACTCCGGCATCATTCAGGTCCGGGCGGTCCGGGACCGCGTCCTCTACGGCGCCATCACCCAGAACCCGTACATGATCGGCTACCTGTCCGTGAAGACCGCCGTCGAGGCGATCAAGGGCCAGAGCGTGAAGGATATCGCGGTGCCGTTCTACTTCTACACCGCCGACAACATGGACGAACCGGATATCGCCGCCTGCCTGTACGAATAGGCGCCCGGCGGGATACGGAAACGGAACCTTGCGAAATGAAAGATTGAACAAAGGCGGCGGCGGGGACACGGTCCTTGCCGCCGTTTTTACGGTCTCGGGCAGCGTTTCGGGACGGCCATCATGACGGTTCCCCTGGATAAGGTTTTTTTTGAAAACAAACGTAAACATTTTCTATGGGCGACCGATTATCCTTAATGGCTGATTCCTATGGAAGGGAGGTGATGCCCATGAACATCGCATCAGCCGGTGCAATTGTGCCTTTCGAGATGGTGACGCCGTCTCCCCGCGAAATTGCCGCCCGGACCGCTCCGCCGCCGCCGCCGCAGTCGTCTCCGGCGGCGGCATCGGCGGGAGTCGTCATCAATGTGGGGAAGGTCGACGTCATGGCGTAGCGCTCGTCAGGCATAAAAAAGGGCGGAGAGGAAGAAATTCCTCTCCGCCGGTTTTTTTAGGGATGCGGCGCCCGGCCGCCGGGGACGGAAACCGTTTTCTTAAAAATCATCGCCGGCGTCCAGCGGGATGATATCGTCCGACCGCACCGTCTTCACTGTGGCAGCCCGGGC
>JAJQFC010000338.1 GCA_021201355.1 Planctomycetaceae bacterium
GCGGCGGCACCGGGCTGCTGGGCGGGACCGAGGCCTGAAGGCTGTTTGCCGGGACGGTGTCCGAGGAAAGGATGACCGGCTGGCCGGCGTTGTCGCCGCCGGGACCGAGGGCGATGACCCGGGCCCGGGCCACCGGCGGTTTCGGCCGGGGCCGGATAGCCAGGCGGCAGATGGCGGGCGGACTGGTTTTCTCCCCGTCCGACACGACCAGTTCGATGTCGTACACGCCTTCCCGGGTCGGCTCGAAGGAGAGGACCTGTTTCGACAGGGCGGACAGTGGCAGTTCAAGCCCGCCCGTTATGGGCCGCCAGCGGTACGTCAGGCTCACCCCTTCCGGGTCGAACGACTCCCCGTCGTCCAGTTCGAACAGTTTGCCGACCTGGCCGGTCGCCTCTGACGGGATCTTCGCCACCGGCGGGAGGTTCTCGCACTCGATCTCCAGTTGAACAATATGCGGTTCAGACTGGAGGCCGTCGGAACTGACCACCAGTTCAAAAACATAGACGCCCGGTTCGGCTGTGCGGAAATTCGGTTTCGGGCTGGTCGGATCGGACAGTTCCACCGGCGGGCCGTCGGTCTGGGTCCAGCGGTACTCCAGGGTGCCGCCTTCCGGGTTTTCCGAAATGCTTCCGTCCAGTTCAATCAGGGTGGCGGGCATGGTCCGGCCGCCGGTCCGGTCGGGCCGAAGCGGCGCGGACGGCGCATCAAGGGCTGCGGCCGCCAGCGAAACGGCGACAGCCATCGCCATTCCCAGAAACCACGCCGGAAGCCCACGTCTCCACAGTGCCAAAGCCACCCTTCCATCCCTCGATATACTGACGAATTTCTCCCTACGTACCTATTAATGGTAATCGGATAAAACAGGGCAAATATTTAACAAAGCCGCCCCTCCCGGACGCCCCCAACGTCTGCCCGTAGTAGGTCTGCCATCAATAAGTTTAGCCATATTCTGTGCAAACGCCAGGCGACAAGCCGTCCCGACTGTCCAACACCGACCGATCAGACAGACCAAACGAAACACGGTGCCTGTCGGCTTCACACCATCATCAGGGCGCACGGAAATCCTACCTTATCGCAAAAGGGCCGGTTTCGTCAAGAGTTGTTCCGATAACGGTTGCGGAAGGTGCTCCTCCAGGTGTGGGACGGTACTTGCATTACATGGTAATATTTATGGCAGGGTATTTATACGTTGTTTATCGAATGAAAGAGCGAATGGCGAGGCGTTAGGGCAGTCAATGGACTTCTTTCCGGAGTACCGTCTCTGGTCATTCCCGGTTTCCGTCCGATGAGGGGCGGGCGGGTTGGTTGACGGCGGCGGCGGCTTCCGGTTCCTGTCCGGTCAGGGCGGCGACGACGAGGACAGCTACGGCCAGGGCAATCGTCAGGGTGGCGCTGTTGACGGCGAGACTGACGATGAGAAGGGCGACGACAATGGAAACGACGTACCGGAGGGCGTTACCGGCCCGTCCGCCCGCCAGGTGGCTGGCCAGCGCCACCAGTCCGGTGAGGGGCCAGATCAGGGCAAGAAGGACCAGGGCGAGAAAGGCGCCGACGGCAAGGCCCGGCGCCACCGACATGGCGGCGGGAAAATGTCTGGCCATGGCTCCGGCGCTTTCGCCGCCGAAGGCGACGGCGGCGACGAGGGGCAGGCAGCCGAGGGCGATTCCCTGGGTGACGGCGCCGCAGGCGGTCCTCCCGGCCGACGCCCGGTCGAAGGCGGTCGGGATGGCGAGGAGGACGGCGAAAGCCAGGACGGCGGCGAGCCCGAGGACGATATTGTCAATCAACCAGCGGACGCCCGGAGTGGCCCTGACGTCCGGGACAAAGGACACGACGGCGCCGTCGACGGCCAGGGCGGCGGCGGTATAGGCCGGGGCGAGGAGACTGGGAAAATAACCCGTTCCGTACCGTTCCCGCTGGTGGGCGGTGCGGAGGCGCCGGTCCAGGAGGTCGGAAAAAGACAGGCTCGTCTTTTCGCCGTCGCCGGTGACAACGGGCGAATCCGGCCCTTCGAAATAATACTCGACCTCAACCGAGGACGGGGTGTAGGCGGTGATTTTCATCATGTGCCGGTACGTCTCAACCTCGGCATCGGGCAGAAAATCCCGTTCCGGCGTGATGTCGTATACCGTACCGGCCGGATAGCGGGAGGAGACGAAGGAAGCCGGAATGGTCATTTCGCCGATGACGTTCCCGACCATACCTATAAGCACGAGAAAAAAGCCGATGAGCGCCAGGTGGAACGGCCGCAGCCGCCGGCCGATCCGCCGGGCCGGGTCGGCCGGGTACGGCACGGCGGCGGACGGACCGGTCCCTGCCCGGTTGCTGTCCGAGGCCGGTTCCGACGGTTCCGTGTCTAAAATGGCGACATTGGTGGATTCCTGGCCCCGGCGGTAGGTGCCGGTGTGCCGCGCCGTGCCTTCGCGCCGGTACATGTCCCGGGTGATGCCGCGTTTTGTAATGCCGGTTCCCTTTGTCGCCCTGGTGTCGGACGGGGGCGGCGGGGGGACGTCGACCGTCTCGTCGGCGCTCGACCCCACGGGTGTGGCGGGAACGGCGGGCGAGGGGGCCGGGGCGGGCGAAACGTCGGGTAGGCGGGAATCCGTGG
>JAJQFC010000285.1 GCA_021201355.1 Planctomycetaceae bacterium
CTCGGAGATCTGTAAAAGAGACAGTCCTCCGGCCGGCGCATCCACCCGCTGGCCAGATCGCAGAACAGGCTAACGTCCGCGCCGAGGAGGGCGGTATCCAGGAGGTTCGCCCGGAGATTGTCGCCCCGGATGACGGAAACGATATTCGGGATGACCAGGTCGACGAAGGGGATGCCGCCCACCGTTATCGTCACCACCGACGTCATGAGGGCGGAGAGGGAGAGGCCGAGGGTGAGTATCTGTCCGTGATTGAGGCTGAGGCCGTGGGCGAAGTCCTTCCCCATGCCGGCAATGGTGAATTTATTGGCGTACAGGTACATGACGAGGGCGACGGGAAGGCCGACGTAGAGGAGTTCGTAGCGACCCTTGACCACGAGGGCGAAACTGCCCTGGAGCCAGGATTCCATGTTCTGCACGAGATCGTAGCGGGTGGCGAGGTAGGTGTTCGCCGACTCCACCACCGCCCCGAGAATCATGCCGATAAGGGGAACGGTGACGATATTCCGTATCGGCACCCGGGACAGTACGCGCATGAAAAGAAACGTCCCGCCCAGGGAAAAGGCAAAGGCGGTCGCCATCCGGACCAGCATCGGCGCCTGGACAAAGGCGAGGGTGCCGATGAGAATGCCCAGTTTGCACCAGGCCACCGTGCCGACGGTGGAGGGCGAGACAAAGCGGTTCCGGGCGATGGTCTGCATAATCATCCCGGCGACGCACATGCCGCCGCCGGCGACGATGACCGCGACAAGCCGGGGAATCCGGCTGATGACCAGCATATGGAGGGCGTCCGAGTTCGCCATGCCGTTCAGCATGGAACCGGCGTTCCCGACCGCCAGCGATAGCAGGGACAGCGCGATCAGGGACGCAACCAGCGGGAGGGTTCCCCGGCTGAACGCGCCCCGGCGCGCCTCTGTTCCGTTCTTTTTCAAACAGTTCCTCTTCTCTTGTTCCACTTACTCGACCAGTTCGCCGTCCTGTACCGAAACGCTCAACTTTCCTCTTCTCATGTTCCGGTCACTCGACCAGTTCGCCGTCCTTACGGAAACGCTCGATTTCCTTTTCTCTCGTTCCGGTCACTCGACCAGTTCGCCGTCGAGGACGGAAACGCTCAATTTCCTCTTCTCGCGTTCCGGTCACTCGACCAGTTCGCCGTCCTGTACGGAAACGCTTAATTTCATCCCGTCGCACACGCCCCGCACCTGCACGGTGTCGCCGGCGTGAATGGTTTTCCCGGCCAGTTGCCCCGCCCGGAGGGAGCAGCGTACCGTTTTCCCGGATTCGCCGTCGCCCGCGAGGGTCAGCCACGGCCGCGCCGCATCCGGTTTGGACATCTTTTCGACCACTCCCTTGACCTGGACAATTTTCCCCTTGAACAGGGCGTCGGACTGGAGTTCGTCCCGGCCGTAGGCGCCGGCCAGGTCGGCGGCGAGAACAAACAATGCGCCGTCGTCGTTCACCGCATAGGCGACGCTGAAGTTGTCCGATATCTGGATGGGGTCGACGGTCGCGCTCGCCCCGGTGGTTGCGTCGATACTGGCCGACGTCACCGCGTCCACGTCCTGGGCGGAGGCGGCTCCCGCCGTCGCCAGAAGAATGACTGCCAGACACCACGCCCTACGCCGCCTACCCATGCGCTGCCTCCAATCCGGCGAGTTCCGTCATGGTACCGGAAACCATTTCCACCACCCGGTCCGCCCTCCGCGCCGCGTCGTCCTCGTGGGTGCTGAACACCACCGCCATTCCCTTTGCGGCCAGGTTCCCGAAAATGTCCATCACCGCGGTGCTGTTGGCGGCATCGAGATCGCCGGTGGGTTCGTCCGCCAGGAGGATTTTCGGCCGGTTCATCAGCGCCCGGGCTATCGCCACCCGCCGCATCTCCCCGCCGGAAAGCTGGGCCGGATACATTCCGGCCAGGTGGGACAGCCCCACTTCTTCCAGAAGAAACGCCGTCCTCCCGGCTACATTGTCGTCGTGGGGGGGCGAAGTAGAAGGGCAGGCGGACGTTGTCGAAGACGGTGAGGTTGGCGAGGAGGCTCTGTCCCTGCGGCACGTAGCCGATACAGCGGTTGCGGAGGAGCGACAGTTCGGCATCCTTCAGGGAGCGAATATCCACCCCGTCCACCACGACGCGTCCGCGGGTCGGTTTGAGAAGGCCGGCGACCATGGTGAGAAAGGTGGTTTTGCCGCTGCCGGAACGGCCGACCACCGCCACCACTTCCCCACCGGCGACGGCGAGGGTGGCGTCGGCGACAGCGGCGAACACGGCGCCGCCCCGGTCGTATTCCTTGGTCAGGTTCATGACGTCGAGCATGGCTACTCCCCCCTCCGCATGGCGAGGTAGGCGTCGCTCATGCCTATCCGCACGGCGGAATAAACGGTCGCCAGCGGTCCCACCAGGGCGGCCAGGACAAGGCTTCCGGCCGCCAGGGCCGCCATGGTCGTCATGGATACCTCCATGTACGGGAGTTCAAGCGCCATGGTAAGGTGGCGGTGGAACGGCACGGTCAGCCCGAGCGCGGCGGCGACGCCCGTTAGCCCGCCGACGGCGCTCAGGAGAAACGCCTCGCAGAGGACGATCCGCG
>JAJQFC010000230.1 GCA_021201355.1 Planctomycetaceae bacterium
ATTAACAACGGGGCGCATGTCACCTTTAAAAGCTCGGTGACTATCACTGCACTGTCAGGGTATCCCGGGAAAGGTGGCCTGTGGATTTCAACCAACCAAACCAAAGGATCTACCGCTATTTTTGAAGACGCCGTCGAGGTGCAGAACAACGGCATAGCCCTATACAACTCCACCGCCGTTTTCCATGATACCGTACAAGCCCTGGATATTAGTATCAACGCCACCACCACCAAAGAAGACGGCACGCCGTATCCCAGTGACGTAAAGGCGGGCAGCATGGTTACGTTCAAAGGCGAGGTGAATGTCGCTGGGGATGTGGAAATCATGGACGGCCCGAGCACCGTGGTTTTCGAGGAGGCGGTCACCGCGGGCGAGTTCAACATCGACAGCACTCCGTGGGACGCGAAAAACGGCACAAGTAAAATAACATTCCACAAATCGCTGACCCTCACCGGCATTGACGAATCTATGACCATCGGCGGCAATAATTACGACCTCGATCTGGCCGTTATGGAAGGCGAGAACATCTTCAAGGGAGCGGTCACGGTCGCCAGATCCGGCGGCGTCGACGCGGATAACCATGCGGTTTTCATGCGTTCCACCAACACTTTTGAAAATGAACTTAAAGTGGGTAATGGCGCAGGAACGGTGGTAATCGGACATGTGGCCGAACTGATGGAATGGTTCGACAGCGAGGATAATGAAAATTACGGTGAAGACCATACGAAACTTGTGGCCGATCCCAATTTCTATAAGCAAGCTGCCACAGTCACCCTGAAGGGAGACTCTGCCAAAATTACCGCCAACGTCGACGTCCGCGAATTCGGCACCCTCAACGTGGACGGCAATGGTACAATTGACGGCAATGTCACACTTGGGACTGGCAGTACGTTCGCGGTTAATCTGAATGCGGACGGTAATGCCACGGTCGACGGCAACGTCACATTCGGCGCCGGCAGCACCTTTGCCATCAACGCGGCGAACAACCTTACCGTCACCGGCACCGCGGATATTTCTAAAGATGCCTTCGCCAACATTCAGGGCGTGGCCGGGTCCAGCTCTATTGGAAAGGAAGTCCTTACCGCCGCCAGCATCATCGGCGACACGGACGCGGATAATAATGTCATCGGCTTCGGCGCTCATGCCTCGAGCCTGTACAAGGTCGGCGTCGACGGGAATTCCGTCAGGATTACCGGCATGAACAAGGTCGAGGATGTTCTGGAGAGTAACAACATCGCCACCGCGAACTCCGCCGCCAGCGCCGCCATGACCACGAGCATCCTGAACGACACCTCCGTCCCCGAGGCACTCCGGACCAAACTCTCGGACACCATCCAGGAAATCACCACCCTGGCCGGTACCGACGCCCGCCTCGCCGAAGTGGCGACCATGCAGCTCTTCGGCGAAAACGTCCTTGCCGCCGCCAGCGCCACCCAGACGACGGCGGAAAGCTTCTCCACCGGCATAAACAGCCATCAAATCCAGTTGCGGGACCAGGCCAGCGCGGCCGGCTCCGGCGTCTCGTCCGGCGACGGCTTCGCCAGCATCAACCCCCGTTACTATCGCCACAACGACACCGCCAACCGCATCTGGGCCGCCGGTTTCGGCGCCTGGACGAAACAGCGGGACAGAAACGGCCAGCCCGGCTACAAGTACGACGCCGGAGGGTTCATCCTCGGCTATGACCGGGAGTACGGGAATTTCGTCTTCGGCATTTCCGGCGCTTACTCGAACGGCGACATTAAAAACAACGACGGCTTCACCAAGACCGATATCGACACCTTCAACGTCGGCCTCTACGGCAGCTACAATCCCGCCTGCAGCGGACTGTTCGTCGACGCCAATGTCGGCTTCGGCTTTGCCTGGAACGACGTGAATACGAATGTCGCACTGGGCGGCACCGAAAAGGGCAAGTACAGAAACACCAGTTTCCAAGCGGGCGGAAACGTCGGGTACACCTTCAACTTCGGCGACAATTTCCGTTTTGTTCCCACCGTCGGCCTGCAGTACACCCACATCCACCAGGAAGCGTGGCAGGAAATCGCCACTGGCAATGGAACCGCCAATTTCTTCGAGAAGAACAACAGCGATTTCGTCTCCATCCCGGTGGCGGTCCGCCTCAACAAGACGTTTGAATTCGGGAACGGCGTCCGTATCACGCCCGAGCTGCGCGGCGCCTTCATCTACGAAGCGAAAAAGAATCAGCCCAAGGTGCAAATGGGCTATGTCGGCGCGAACTACACCACCACCATCTACGGTATCGACTCCGGCCGCAGCCGAGGCCTCGTCGGCGCCGGCGTGAAAGCCAAGCTCACCCGGAACGTCGACGTGTTCGTCGATTACAACTTCGCCTTCCGGAAGAAATACACCAGCCACAACATCATGGCAGGACTCGGTCTTTCGTTTTAATTCCTCCTCGTGACAACGAAGTACCCGGGGCAATCCTCGAAATGAGGGTTGCCCCTTTTTTTGGTACCGACTGATTTTGCTGTTGGCAAGAAGCTTTTATTAATCACCAAAGCCGGTTTTACTGATGTGTAAAAGGGGGATTTATCCATCAAGCAATGGAACTGGCGGTTTGGTTCTCGTCCGGACCGGTGAAGGAAAAACTATCACCTGAACCTTCACCTCGAGCATGTACAACAGGTGACGTGGAAAGACATTCTTTGACCGGCCGGTTCCCAACTCAGTACACATGCACATCGCCGTCGAACCACTCGGCGCAGAACACCTCCGCGAGGCGGACACCTTTCCTGTCCAGTTCGGTCCGGAGCCAGGCTTCGTCCCGGCCGATGCGTTCCAGGCCGTCCCGGTGGGCGCGGCCGCGCTCGACAAGAAGGACGGAGAGCGGCGGATCGCCGTGGGTGCGGATGGTCAATTGGCCGTTTGTCTCCTGCCAGGCGTCCCGGATTTGGCCGATGGAGTGGAGACCGGCCTGATGGATAAGCGTTTCAAAGTCGGTAAGGGTGAGGTTGAGGGAATTGAAGCTGTCAGGCTGGAGTTTCCCGTCCAGCACAAGGCAGGCCGGTTTGCCGTCGATGAGCTTTTCACCTGTCAGGCTTTTTCTTTTGTAGTACCGCATGAGGATAAACAGGACCGTCCACAGGGCGATAACGCCGGCAACGGCCCAGACCGGCACCGAATCGTCGAACAGGCTGCCACTGATCATGGCGCCGACCACCATGCCGCTCACCACCTCTGTCCCGGATAGGGGATTCACCTGGCTCCGTCCGCCCAGCCTGGCGTAGGCCACCAGAAAAATTGACCCGACCACCAATTTCGCAACCACCGATAGATAGTCCATGGCACCTCCATTCCTGGAAATGCCCCCACCCGACCTTGTCAACCATAACCACAGATCGGCGCGGTTCAAGGAATTTTGCCTGAACGCTAAGCCGGCGGCGCCCGCCGATCGGTACAATCACGTTTTATATTGAATGTAAAATTCCTCTGTGCTTTTCGCTGTATTCCAGTAATAACCGCAAAACGCCGTAAGAACCAATGACTCTTTAAATAGCGTTAAATTTTCCCCTGAAGCATTTCCAGACAAACCCGCACCACCGGGTCCACCGCCAGCCGTTTGATAATGCCGTCGTCCAGTTTACGCCGCTCGCGGGTCGATTTCGGGAGAACGAGGCTGTCGTACAGCGACCGGCCGGTCGGGCCGTACGGACCGAGCCGGTCCGGATCGGTAACGGCGAAGAGGCCGAGGGTCGGGCAACCGACGGCGGCGGCGGCGTGCATCGGGAATGAGTCGCAGCCGACGAAAAGACGGGCGCGCCGGGCCAGTTCCACCACGCCCGTCAGCGACACATCCGGCGCCGAAGCGAGGGCGTCCGGCGCGGCGGCGGCGAGTTCTTCGACCCGGCTTCGTTCGGCGTCGCCGTGACCGAGCATGAGGGAGCGGAGCCCGGTTTCGGTCCGGAGACGGACGGCGACATCGCGGAAACGGTCGAGCGGCCATAATTTCGCTGGAAAACTGCCCCATGGTCCCATCAGGACGAATCCGTCCCGGTACCTGTCTGCCGTGGCGACGCGGTCGACGGCGATCAGGTCGTCGTCGCCGGGTTGGGGAAAAACGAATTCCCCGCGTGCCGGCGGCGACAGGCCGAGGCCGCGAAGAAGGGACAAGGTCATGTCGACGGCGTGGCGGCCGTGCGGTTTGACCAGGCGGTTGTCGAGAAGCGGTGCCAGTTCCCGCGCTTCGCCCCGGGTAAAACCGATGCGGGTGGCGGCACCCGACAACCGGGCGGCGACGGCGCTTTTGGTCAGTCCCTGAATGTCGAAGGCAATGTCGAACCGTTCGGCCCGGAGCGTTCCGGCCAGGGCGCGGACGCGGGACAGGGACTTCAGCCAGCCTTTCGGCAGAACGTGGTGCCAATCGAGGAGCGGGTTGTTGTCTATAAGGGCGGCGGACGGCTTTTCGACCAGCCACCCGATATACGCGTTCGGATACGCCTGCCTGAGCGCCGCCGCCAGCGGCAGCGAGTGGATGGTGTCGCCGATGGCGGAGAGGCGCACAATAAGGATGCGCGGGCGCGACGCCCCGTCCGGCGCGGGACGGCCTTTCTCACCGGCGGCTGTCGCCAGGAGGATTTCGCTTCCGGCGACGGCGTCGTCCCGGACGCGCACGCGGGCGGACGTTTTTGATCGGTTCCGGTCGGACGTCTCCGGCGCGGATACGGCCGACCGGACCGCATGGACACGGTCCATTATCTCGGCGGCTTTCCCGGCGGCGGACGGCGCGGAGACGGTCGCGGTCTTTCCGGCCGCGTCGGACGGGACGCGGCTTTCCATCGGGGCCCCGCTCACAATCCAGCCGTTTCGGCAACCGGACCGGACGCTTTCCGCGCCGCGTCGAGGACGGCGTCCGGGCGTATGGCCTGGAGGACGCGTTTGGCCGCTTCCCGCGCTTCCGGCGTCGACAATTTGACATCGCGGTCCTCGCCGTCCCCTATGGTGACGACACGGCGGCCGGTCGGCCGGGTGCGGCTCGGATTGGTGATGCCGAAAATCACCACCGTCGGCAGGCCGAGGGCGGCGGCGACGTGGGCGCCTCCCGAATCGCCGCCGACGAACAGGCAGGCTCCGGCGAGGAGGCCGATGAAGCAATCGAGGCTGGTTCGACCGGCCAGGTTGTGGACGCCGGCGAGGCCGGAGGCGATGCGTTCGGCCGTGTCGTACTGGCTGCCGCCGCCGCTGACGATCACCGGACAGTCGAATTCGCGTTGCAACTGGACGACAAGGTCGCGGTAATGATCCGGCGGCCAGTCCTTCACCGCGCCGTAGGCGCTGGCCGGGGCGATGACGGCGTAGCGGTCGCCGATGCCGGCGGTTTTCCGGAGAGCGGCGGCTTCGGCCAGGGTGGCGTCGCCGACGCGGACGGAAGGGAGCAGGTACTCGCCGAGGGGCTTCACTTCTTTGGCCGACGGGCCGTCGTTTTCACGCGCCGTCACCGTCTCGGCGATTTTCGCTAGCCAGAGGTAGGAGCGGATGCAATGCCAGGTCTGTTCGACACCGCCGAACGGCACCGGCCGGGTCAAGAAAAACCGTCGGCAGTCCAGGTCGTAGCCGATGCGGTGGCGGGCGCCGGTCCGCCACATCCAGGCGGCGGTGGACAGGGAATTCGTCAGGAGAAGCCCGACGTCGATGTCGCTTTCGATGCCGGCGTCACGGACGAGCCGCGCCGTTTCGGAAATGCCCCGCAGGATATTGCCGAAGCCTTTTTCCGGCGCCGGCACAAACCCGGCCACGCCCGGCTGGGCGGAGAGAAAGGTGCGGAAGTTTTCCCGACCCGCCAGGTAGAGGCGGGCCTCCGGCAACACGTCGGAAAGATGGCGGAGGGCCGGCATGGCCATGACGCAGTCGCCAAGCCAATTGGGCATGCGGACCAGAAGGGTTATTTGTTTCGCCACGGCCGCCTTTCAAAATTGCTTCCGCCCGCGTCCGGTCGGAGGGTCCGACTGGCGCGGGCGGCAGTATCTAGGAGCTGTTTCATACCTGGTATCGTCCGTCGGAAACGCGGAAAAGCCGGCGGCAGGCTTATTTTTTTTCACCCAATGTTTCGGGACGGAAAATACGCCGAAAGCCGGATTTTACGAAGTATGCGGCGACGAGACCGGTTATGAAACAGCTTCTACTGGATGCCCGTCACCACCACACCGGCCGGGAAGAAGGCGTCCGCCGGGCCGGAATAGACCCGCCGGGCCGCCGCCGGACGGAACCGCGAGAGGTGGTGTTAGACGTCATTTAACCCGCCAAAAACGTCGATACGACCGGCTTCCCGGTAAGCCAACATACCTCTGAACCTACCGCTAGGCCAGTTTCGCGTTCAGTTTGTCAATCTGCGGCTGGATGGCGGCATCGTCGATTTTCGGGAACAGGACTTCCGGATGACCGAGATCCTTCCCGCCGACGATTTCGCTCGGCCTGTCCCAGTCGCCTGGCTTGAGGGCCGGGAGGTTGAGGAAATCGCGGAGCCGGGCGGCGGTGGCGGGCATGAACGGCGACATGAACAACCCGAGCGCCTCGACTACCTTGAGGCCGACGTGCATGGTCCTGGCACAGGCGGCCATGTCGGTCTTCCGCGTCTGCCACGGCACTTCCTCGGCGAAGAACTGGTTCCCCTTCTGGGACAGGCGCATAAGGCGTTCGAGAGCGGCCTTGAAATGGAATTCGTCCAGGAGTTGGGCCATTTCCTTCCGCGTTTCCTCGATTTCCGCGAGGACGGCGGCGCCGGCGGCGGTCGGTTCGTCAATTTCCGGCACCTTGTTGTCGAAATACTTGGCGCAAAAGGTCAGGTTCCGCTGGATAAAATTGCCGAGGTTGTCGGCCAGCTCGCCGTTGTTGTGCTGCTGGAACTGCTTCCAGGAGAAATCGGCGTCGGACGTCTCCGGGGCGATGGCCGTCAGGTAGTAGCGGAGCGGGTCGGGCGGGAACGCTTCCAAATATTCGTCGACCCAGACGGCGTAATCCCGGGACGTCGAGATTTTGTCGCCTTCGAGGTTGAGGAATTCGTTGACGACGACGGCGTCCGCCACCCGGTAGTCGCCGTGGGCGAAGAGCATGCCGGGGAAGATGACGGTGTGGAAGACGGTGTTGTCCTTGCCGATAAAATGGATAAGGCCGTTGTCCGGGTTCTGCCAGAAATCTTTCCATTCGTCCGGCTTGTTCTGGGCCTCGAAATATTCCTGGCTGAAGGTGATATAGCCGATCGGTGCATCGAACCAGACGTAGAGGACTTTCCCCTCGCCGCCCGGCAGCGGCACCGGCACGCCCCACTCCATATCCCGGGTGATGCCGCGTTCCTTCAGGCCCTGGTCGAGGAGGCCGTAGGAGAAGCGTTTGACCGACTCGCGCCATTCCGGATGGGAATCGAGGTATTCGCGGAGGGTGGCGGAAAAGGTATCGAGGCGGAAATACCAGTGATCGGTCTGGCGAACCTCGATGTGGCCTTTCGATTCGCGGCCGAGGGTCTTGCATACCATGCATTCCGGATCGATAAGCTTGGTGGCGTCGATGGGCCGGCCGCACTTTTCGCACTGGTCGCCCCGGGCACCCGGCGTTTTACAGTCAGGGTAATAACAGATGCCTTCGATGTAGCGGTCGGGGAGGAAGCGTTCGCACTCGGTGCAATAGACCTGTTCGCCGGTTTTTCTGACGATATGGCCGGCTTCGTAGAGCCGAAGGAAAAATTCCTGCGCCACCTTTTCGTGGCGCGGCGTGTGGGTGCGGCCGTAGATGCTGAAATCGACGCCGAGGCCGTCAAAGGCCTTCATGATGGAGTTGGTGTACTTATCGACTATCTGCTGCGGCGAGACGTTGTCCTTGAGGGCGCTGAAGGTAATGGGGGCGCCGTTTTCATCCGATCCGCAGATGAAATGCACTTCCCGGCCGCGGAGCTTGGCGTAGCGGACGAAAATGTCGGCGGGAAGATAGGCCCCGGCGACGTGGCCGATATGGAGCCGGCCGTTCGCGTACGGGAGGGCGGCGGTGACGAGAATGCGCTTTTTGTTGTGTAAATCCACGTAAAACTCCTCTGAATGGCGCCGGGAAGACCTGTTCGCGGCAGCGTTACCGCCGCGACCGAAACAACACTTTCTCATTTTACCATAAGCTGCTATACTCTGACAATAGTACGGGGACGGGACGCAGCGAATCGGGGCAAAAACCACCATGGCGGAACTCAGCAGTCAGGACCGGGATGTCATCTGGACGGCGGTGCACGAAACGCCGGCCGTGGATATCCGCGTTTTCGCCCTGCCGCCGTCGGCCGACCCGGCTGTTTCCGGGATCGACGCCCTCCTCACCTCCCCGGAACTGTTAGGCGAATTCTTCCGTCGCCGCGCCATCGCCAACCGGGAATACGGCCCGGTTTCGGCCCGGGAAGCCTACATACGCTCGCTCACGCCGGCTGAACTGGCCGACCTGGTCTGGCGCCAGCTTTTCCTCGACCGCCAACCGCTTAGCGAACCGGCCCGCATCGTCTTGACGACGATGGGCATGTTCGGCCTCGACGTCGCCTCAGGGGACCTTCGCCGATTACGGGAAGACTACGAGGCGATTCCGCCGGACGAGCGGTTGTCCCGCGTTCTCGCCCTGGCGAACGTTACGAGAGTCCTTTACGCGACTGAATGCCTTTACGGAACCGAACCGAGCCCGGCCCGGCACCCGGCATTTCGTCCCGTTCTCTACGTCAGCGACCTTCTGGCCGATTGGAAGGAAAGCGCCCGCCGCCTGCGATTGACCGGCTACGGGCTGAAAGCCAGGCTGAACGAATTTTCCGCCCTCGAGCTGCGCCGGTACCTCACCGCCGAAATCGGGCGTATCGGTCCGGTCGGGCTTGGCCTCGACTGGCCGGACAGCGACGGCGACGAGTCAGCCCGGGATTGCGTCCGCCGCCTGGTCCACGAGGCGGTGCTGCCGCTGGCACGGGAACGGAACCTGCCGTTTTTCCTCGGAACCGGCGGCATGCGGGTGGACGACCTGGCCGATCTCTGGCGCGGACACCCGGAAGTGCGATTCATGCTTGTTCCCGGCCGGGCCGACGAATTCGCCGCCGCCATCCGATCGGCGGCGACGAGCCGGAACGTGCTCCTGGCCGGTCCGGACCAGCCGTTGTCGTTTCCCCGGGTGATTGAACAGTTCCACAACGCCAGGCTGGAGACGCTGGGCGGCACTTTCCACGCCTGCCATTCGTCGGCGGGCTGCGTCGAGGAACTGGTCGGCACCTGGGCCCATGCCCGCTGGACCCTTGGGCTTGCGCTTATCCGGCACTACACCGAACTCTGGCGCACCGGCTGGCAGTTTACGCCGGACGGCATCCGCCACGAGGTGGCGATGATTCTGGCCGGAAATGCGGAAAGCTTTCTCGGGATATAAACGTCCGTTCTCCGAATCATCCACTCTTCCTCCCCACCAGAGATCCGTTCTACCCTATCATCCGCGCACGCCGACGCGACCGCTGTTCCGGCTCCGCGGGTGACGGCTATACCGGCCGGACCGTCCTGTCAGTACGGCTACGCGCATGAGCCGCCCTTCCCGGATGGAAAAGGCGGCGGCGAATGAGGCGGTTGTGGCGGTCAGATTTAATTATGAATCGACCAGAGCTTTGCCAGTTCCGGAATGATCGGCTCCGAATTTTTCGATTCCGTCACGATGCCGGCGCGGAACGCCTCTTCCGGACTCAACACCTTGGCCGGACCGTTCATGCAGGCCATGATGTCGAAAGTGCCGTTGGTGCGTTCGGTAAAGATTTTCGCGTATGTGTTCGTGTCGAACGTGAGGGATTCATAGGCTTCGACGATTTCCGGATAGCGGATATGGTCGCGGTAAAACGTCCATTCGAAGTTGTAGAACAGGAATTTGGAGTTCGGCGTTGCCGACCGGCAGTCGCTGGCGAGATAGAGAAGAAGCGCCGCGGATTCGATGGTGCCGACATTATGGGTGCAGAACGGCACCGACATGGAGCGGAAGAAGTCGTAGGCGCAGAATGCCGGCGGCAGTTTCCCGCCGATGGAGGAGAGGTAGAGGTGAATCTCGGCCGAACCTTCCATATGGGCGGTATAGGTGAGATCGATTAATCGGCTTATAGTATTGTCGTTTATGGGTGCCATGAAGCTAATTATGTCCACCCGCTTTTTCGGTTCCGTTCCCATGCGGACGTCCTTTCGCCGCTGGCCCCCTCTCACCTCTTGTTACTTTCATATCGCCGCCTGTCGTCCTTCGGAAAGCCTACAGCGGCCATTTCCGTTGTTTCGGCACGGCCCGGTGAAACTCGTCGTTATGGTACATAAGGGCCTTGTCCCGGCCGTCCGTTCGAGAAGGGGAATCATCCCCGGCGGACTGGACGTCGCCGTCCTGCACAAAACCTTCCGTTGCCATGAGCGGTTCCGCCGTGGTCGACGGGGCGCGTATGCCTTCCGAATTCGAATCCGCAAACGGTTCCTTGTCCTTGGGCGGCTGGCATGAAGCGCCGTCCGGTAGTGTATCCTCGGCCATGATGCGGCCTCCTTTTATTACGCCGCCCACCCGGTAGACACTGTCGAAGACGGCTAGGAAATACGTGCCTTGGCCGGATGTTTTCAATTTGAGTTGAAGCTTTTCCCATTCTCCGAAAACGACGTGGCGGCGGCTTGTACCTTTCCTTTTTCCACTTCCATCGGTGCGATGATGCCTACCCGCCGGTTTTTTCCAAGTGCAGGCTTCCGATAAGTTAATGGCGTTTTAATTTTTCTTCAGAAAATTCTAAAAAAAGTTGAATTTTTCTTACCTTCAGTCCGAGGCGGTTTTAGTCCTCCGGTTGGCGGCGAGGGCGAAAAACGCCTGAAATTGCCCGTCATTAGCCGCTTGACTTCGCCTCGGGCGATTTCGACTATTGATTCTGTCGTGTTTCTCATTCATGTTTTCAAGGAGAAGTATGAAGTTTTTTCGGGGTGAAATATCCGCGTGAAACCGGAATGTTTCCGGTTCGTCGTCCGTGCGGCCTGGAACATCGTCATGGACTTCCCGTGCGGTTCTTTTCGGGATAAAGATTTTCTTCTTTTTCCGAAATGATCGGCAAAGTCCCTGACGATCTTTCACGAAGCGATATTTTTCCCCCATTTCGGTATGGGAGGAGATTGGAATGAAACATTTTGCGCAGTGCGTCCTGGCGGCCGTCGTGCTTGCCTGGGCTGTCGTTCCCGCGCCGGCGGCGGAGACGTCGCGGTTCATGGGAACGGCAAACTACAAGGAGGTAAAAGGGAACATCTATTCCTGGAGCGGTTTCCCGACCCCGTGTCCGGTCCCGAACAACGCCCTGATTCTTCTCGAGAAACAGGGGCCGTCGGAAGTCATTGTCGGAGACACGTTCTCGTACCAGATTCAGATTTCGAACCGGTCCGAACGGGACATGATCCAGATCACCATGCAGGATGCGCTGCCGGAAAATTTCGTCGTCGACAACATCGAACCGGCCCCGAGCGGCACGGACGAACAGGGCAGGAACCTGTGGAACCTCGGCACCATTCCGGCCAAGAGCGCGAAACGCATCACCGTCACCGGCCGCGCCACCAAGGTCGGCTGCATGGCGACGAACAGCCTGGCCCGGATCTGCTACGAACTGCCGCTACCGCTGGCGGTGCGGGTCGTCCAGTGCAATGTCGAGCTTGAACTCCGCCTGCCGCCCGTCGCCGACATGTGCGAGGAAATGGAACTCGTCATGATCGCCGTCAACGTCGGCAGCGGCTGCGCCACCGGCACCCGCCTCCGCGTCCAGCTCCCGGAAGGGCTGACCACGACGGACGGCAAGAGCATTATCGAAATCCCGGTGGGCGACCTCCCGGTCAAGGCCCAGAAGGCGTACACGGCCAAACTCCGGGCGGAATTCCCGACCTCGTACACGGTCGAGGGCTGCATTACCGCCGACCGCGACTGCTACGGCACCGATACGGCGACTGTCGACGTTGTCGCGCCTGATCTCGAACTCACCGCCGGCGCCCCGGCCGAAGGCTACATTAACACCACTGTTCCCTACCAGATCCGCGTCGCCAACAACGGGAACGGCCCGGCCCGGAACGTCATCGTCACCCAGACCATCGACGGCAAGTTCAAGGTGACGAACATCTCCGGCAGCGGCAAGATGGGCGCCAAGGACAAGCGCATCGTCTGGAACCTCGGCACCATCAACCCGGGTGAGAGCTGCAACCTGTACGTCAGCGGCTGCGGCGACATCGAAGGGCTGGTTGAAAGCATCTTCTGCGTCAACGCCGCCTGCGCCGAAGCGAAGACCGCCCGCCACCAGCTCTGCCTCAGCGGCGTCGCCGGCGTCCTGACGAGCGTCAAGGACAACTGCGACCCGGTGCAGGTCGGCGGCACCGTCACCTACACGATTACCGCCTCGAACACCGGTTCCCGGAGCGCCCATAATCTCCAGTACGCCATCAGGCTTGACGAAGGCATGGAGTACGTCAGTGGCGCCGGCGCCACCGCCGTGACCCAGAAATCGGGGAACGCCCTCGTGTTCGCGCCGCTGCCGGTGCTGGCGAAGGGCGCCACCGCGACGTGGCAGGTTACCGTCCGCGCCGTGGCTCCGGGCGACAAGCGGTTCACCGCCGACCTTATCACCGCCGAATTGACCTCGCCGGTGTCCAAGGCCGAATCCACCAACTTCTATGAACCGATTATCCAGATGGTGGTGGCGCAGTAACGTTCCAGGAGTCATGCGCGTGTAACGGCGTCATGTGGATAAGCGCGCCAACACCGGAAAATCACGGACAGTACCACTCGAGGCCGCCCGCCATGGGCGGCCTCTTTTTTCTCTGGCACGCTCCTTACGGTAAGCGCGAAAGCATGGTCCGCCGGTACGGCGTTGTTACTTCATTATCCTTACTTGTCAGATCTATCCCGGGCTGCCGCCGTTACCGTCTCGACGCTTCTGTTAAATCCGTCCTTCTCACCCTCTCCCGACAGAACCATGCCGCGAGCCGATCAAGCGGGTCATCGTATCACACCATCACGCCAAATAATAAGACTGATTACGACTAATTTACCAGTGAATTTTCAGACAGGCCGGTAGTTTGACACGCCGATTATCTAACAACAGGTGACGGCATCCCATGAAAAATATATGGTTCCACATAGATTTTCAGTGGCTAACGTATATACTTTAAGTAGCACGATCCCGTGACAGAGACCACCGGTACCGAAATGTATTAAAGAACCACTGAACAAGGTTATGAGTGGCCAGCGGTATTCCCGTGGTGAAACAACCCGGGCAAAGGGTAAATGGAATATAAAAAAACTAAGGCACCAAACGAGTTTTTCGGGTAGTTTTTTTTGGTCTGTTTTCCTTAAACATCGCTATTTTTCACCGACTTAGCGCCCACGCTGGTTATAGTTCCAATGGATTGTACTTAACGGTTGATTTGTCTTCATAAAATGGCGGACAGATTCAACCGAAAGCAAAGATTCGTCATATGCCACAGGAATTTAGCAATTATGTACCCAATAGCGGCGGCTCGTCCGAGGGTAGTTATCATAAGTCACTTTAGTTACTTTTTCATCAACATTCACGCTTATAAATTAACACTAATTTGCCGAAATTAGAGCTAAATCTAATAAAAACGCGTTAGTATTGTTTAAAATTAATTATTAATAAACACAATTAATTCATTTCTTTTTCTTGCCAAGCGTCTGGATGTTTATATAATTAATCAGGACGGAGGAGCGTCTACCCTGATTGATTAGTGCAAGTGGGGTATTTATAACACAGAAACCCGGATGAACTATGAATACATTATCTGCCATGGAAACCGCAAAGATACTTGGTGTATCCGGCGCTACGATACGAAATTGGACTCGTGCCGGCCATATCACTCCAGTCGCGATCCGGCCGTTGACCTTTGATTATAACGATGTTATACAATTGCGGGACAGTATCAGATCAAACCGTTTCAACCGGCTTCGCAAGCGGGCGAACAAAACGGCATTAGACAAACTCGACCACTCCGAGATAAGTGACCCGCGCATCGCCACAGACTTCGAGCATTTCCTCGAACTCATGGAAACCAGTCCAGTCACCCCGGCAAAGGCGATATATCTGGCCACGCTTTTTTTTCTCCAGAGCCGCGACGAATGCACCCTGCCGGCTATCGCCTCCACGTTGAACTTTCACGATATCGTCTGGAAACGGCCGGTCGTCAAGGACATTATGCACGGCTGGCTCAAACACATCGGCGAAAACATCCCGGCTCCGCACCAGGAGGCCATCGACGCGTTTCTCGAATGGAACAACACGGACGATCCCCTCGGCCTTCTCTACCAGGGCCTCTCCTCCATCGGCCGACGTTCCCGGACCGGAGCCTACCTGACCCCGGGCCACATCATCGACGCCTCCCTTGAAGAATTCGACGCGGCGCCGGCCTCGTTCCTCGACCCGTGCTGCGGCACCGGGCGCTACCTTATGCGGGCGGCGCGGCGGTTTCGCATCGATCCGAACCGCCTCTACGGCTTCGACACCGATCCCGTCGCCGTCGACATCGCCCGGCTCAACCTGCTTCTCGCCTACGGGGACATCGCCTTTACGCCGCATGTCCGTTGCCTCGATTCCCTACGGGATCTGGCCACCGGCGAAGTCGAATGCGACACCAACCATCTCCTCGAATCCTTCGACGCCATCGCCACCAATCCGCCCTGGGGCGGTTGCAAAAACCAGACGCGGCACAAGAACCTGGTCGCCCACGTCCGTTCCGGCGAGTCGTTTTCCCTGTTTCTCGAAAAGTCTCTCCGCCTCCTCGCGCCGGGCGGCAGGCTGTCGTTCATCCTGCCGGAGTCGATGCTGAAGATCCGCGCCCACGCCGATATCAGGCGGATAATTCTTGAAAACACCTGTATCAAAAAGGTCACCCTGCTCGGCCGGGTGTTCGCCGGCGTGTTTACGCCGATAATCCGCCTCGACCTTATAAAACAGCCGGCGCCGGACGACTGGTCCGTCACCGTCTGCCAGAAGGACCGCGCCCACACCACCAGCCAGAAACGCTTCCACGCCAACGCCAACCTCGCCTTCGACATCACCGTCACCGAAAACGACGCCATGCTCATGGAGAAAATCTTCGCCGTCCCGCACCAGACCCTGAAAAACAATGCGGACTGGGCCCTCGGCATCGTCACCGGCGACAACGGGCGTTATGTACTGGACACTCCCGTACCCGGTTCGGAACCGGTGCTTCGCGGCCGCGACGTTTTCCGCTTCGTCGCCCGGGAACCCCGGAGCCATATCGTTTTTAAACCGGAAGAATTCCAGCAGGTGGCGCCGGAGCGGTTTTTCCGCGCTCCGGAAAAGCTTGTTTACCGCTTTGTGTCCGAACGGCTCATCTTCGCCTACGACACCGGCGGCACCCTGACCCTGAACAGCGCCAACATCGTTATTCCGCGCCTGCCCGGCCTGAGTATCAAGGTTGTCCTGGCGTTTTTGAATTCACGCCTGTTCCAGTATGTCTTCCTGAAGCGGTTCCAAACCCGAAAGATTCTCCGGGGCGATCTGGAAACACTGCCGTTCCCGTTCCTGCCGGCCGACCGCGCCGCCCATATCGAGGGGCTGGTCGACAAATGCCTCGCCGGCAACGACGCCTCCGATGAACTGGACACCGCCGTTTTCTCCGCGTTTTCCCTGAACAGCGCCGAAGTGGCCGAACTCGAAGCCGGCCTCCAATCCGACACCACCCGTGTTATTGTGTAAACAGAGCGCCTCTCCCGATCCTCTCCCTACGGCCCCTCACCCTAAAAAGCGGCCGACCAGGCAATGTCTGCCTGATCGGCGTGTCGACCACGTGGTGCGTGATCATAAATCAAATTCCGGAGACCTAAACCGTACAATCATTATGATCCGGATGACGGGTTACCAAAAGAAAAGCACGACAATTGCCGTTCCTCCGCCGGGGCAGCCATCCAAAATTCCAGAAAAATTGTCAGAGACCCGAAAGTGACCGCAAAAGGATTCGCGATAGCGGCCGGGTACCACTGTCTCGCCGGACAGCGGAAAACAACGGAATATCCCCAAGCCGAAGATGCCTGCAAATGGATTTAATTGTTCGGAAATGAAAAATGGATCAGCCGCTTTTTCACCGGATAAAATGACCAGGGGTATAAAAAAGGGAAGCCCCTTCCGGGGGGGGCGGAAGGGGCTCGGGACTTTGGCGCACGAATTCGGACCAAGAAAAACCGATCAGAATGGGGGAACGCGCGCCTACCAACCCTGGGGGAGGCTGGTAAGAGCAATATACTTCGCGACTTTTTTTTGTCAATGTTTTTTCCACGAATAAAATTGATATTTTACGGTTTCCCCCATACTGTCGTTGGTTATGGCGCACCTGGGGTTTTTCCGGGCCACCGGCGTCCAAATACGGTTCCACGATAAATCAATTTCGACCGTATTTTTCCGACCCCGGATTAACTCGTCGCCTACCGTTTTCCAGAGATCCCGTGTCAAATCAGTGATGGAATACGTCATTTTTTTTGCCGATTCAATTCCTCGTCGGAGCGGCGCCGAAAACCGTTTTTATACGTTTTGAATACATTGTTGCCCACCGTGCAGCGGGGAGGGTATCCGCCACCGTCACTCCCCATCCACCCGTTGGAACGGGGAGAGAGGCCGGAACCATTGTTTTCCTTGAAATGAAACCGGAAAGCCGGTACGATTTCACCCTTTGGGTTTCTTTTCCTGGACCACCCCCCTGCCGCCCATACCGGATGGGTGAAAGGGCGTTTAAACGGAGCGGTTCCCGGGTGCTGCCGATAGGGACGCGCGGCGGGATATGCTTCACCCTTGTTTTCTCGTATTGGAAGAGGGTCTCACCGTGTCGATGGATCTGTTTCGCAGGCATCAAAAGAAGGTATTCTGGATCGTCACCATTATCATTGTCCCGTCCTTTGTTCTCGTCTGGGGCGTCGGCGGCATGGGCCAGAACGATCGGATGACGAACTTCGAAGTCGGCGCCGTCGACGGGAAGAACATGTACTATTCCGATTTCGAAAACTTTCAGAAACGTCTCCGCGCCGCCCTCGGCGGCGTGCCGCTCCAGTTCGCCGGCGCTCCCGGGGTCGGCACCCCGGCCGAAGAACTGTATAAATTCCTCTATACCTACCAGGTTCTGAAGGATGCCGAACGCGCCGGCGTCCAGGCCTCCGATCTCCAGGTCGGCACCTATCTCGAGAACGGCCATCCGGTCATCGCCCCCGCCGTTTCGAAAGATGGCATCCAGGCCCGCGACCCGGCTATCGACGCTTGGTGCCGCCAGATGCAGATCTCCAGGGCCGACTTCGTCCGCGGCGTCCGCGAATGGCAGACCATCGGCAATTACCTCGACGCCGACGCCAACCTCTCCGCCGTCAACGACGAATCCACCTACGCCATCTACGCCCTGAACCGCAGCGAGATCGTCGTCAAGCGCATCCGCTTCCTTGAAAACGATTCGGTCAAGGACAGGGCCAAGGCCGAAATCATGGCCCGGCCGGCCGACGAACTCCAGGAGGCCGCCCGCTCCTACGCCCTCGCCCACGCGGACAACCCGCGTTACCGCGAACCGGCCACCTGGCGCTTCGCCTGGATCCTCACCCCGTTCGTCCCGGCCGATTCCGTCCGCCAGCCCTCCGAAGCGGAAATCCGCGAACGGTACGATCAGAACCGGGACTACGTCTACGGCGGCGCGCCCTTCCCGGACGTCCACGACCGCATCCGGTCGGAACTGTTGCAGGAGGAGGTCGAACGCCAGACGCTCCGGAACTTCAAGGTCGACGTCGACAGCCAGCTCCTCGGCCAGGCCAATGAAATGGAATTGTCCGAACTGGTCAAACTGGCGCAACTGGTGAAGTACGGCGTCACCGCCGGCGATACCGGGGAGGAACTCCTCACCTCGGCCGAGGTCGCGAAAAAGCTGCCCCAGGGCGGCGACTTCCAGGTCCAGCTCCTCCTCGACGGCATCGACGGCGCCGACCTCGCCGCCCGCGATGCCATCATTGCCGAATGGAAAACCGGTTTCAATCTGAGCGGCAATCCGTTCAAGGGGGAAACAGGCTTTTACCGCCTCCGCCTCCTCGACTATGTCTCGTCCATCCCGGCCGAACTCGACGCCGCCGACGGCAGCCTCCGCCCGGAAATCTACGAACGCGCCATCGAGGACATGGTCGGCGAACGCGCCAGCGAAATCGCCCGGGAAGACGCCATAACGATGGACAGCCAGATCCGCGCCTACCTCGACGCCAAGGCCGCCGGCGAACCGGCGCCGGACGAAGAACTGGCCGCCAGTTTTGAACAGATGCCGACGGACACGATCCCCTATCTCCGGCTCGTCGATTCCGACTACGAACTCAGCAACCTCCCGATTGGCGACATCCGCGGCCCGACGCCGTACCGCGATCCGGTAACCGGCGAGGCCGGCCAGGAACTGGTGGTGGTTGTCGACCGCCTGGTGCCGTCGCGGGAAGACTATGCCAAGGAGTCGGATTCGTCCAAGGCCACCTTCCGGAATATCGCCCGGTCGAACTACCGCGGCAACTACGGCTTTACCTATACGGTGAACGGACCGATGGCGACGATTCAACCGAGCCCCGCGATTATGGGCGATCTTTTCGACCGCTACATCAAAGGTCAGATCCGGGTCAATCCCGAGCTGATCCGGGGCGGCGAAGGATCGTAACCGCGCGGTTCGGTTCGCTCGTCGGCACCGGCCTTTGGCGAAAGTACCGCCTTTGCCAAAATACCGTGGCGACCGGTCGTGTGCTTTCCAGAACATCCCAGCCCGTCCCGGCGGATTCCTCCGTGGGACGGGTTTTTCATGCCGCTGCCTCGGCCCGTCCCCACAGAATCCTTGCGACACGGCGAAGCCATGCGCGGCGAATAATTTGTGTGGACCTCGGGACGCCGTTATGGTAAATTTGCTCTCACTCATTTTATAACGCACGTGACATTGTCCTTATACCCGACAAACCGCCCAGACGACGGTGACGTCATAATCGAACAGATGTGGAAGGAACAATTATGTCCGCCAATGCCGAACGCGTTTTCCTGTTGCCGGGGGAATACCACGTCGCCCGCACGCCGTGCCATATGGCGACGCTTCTTGGAAGCTGCGTCGCGGTCTGTCTGCGGCATGAGTCCAAACCCTACGCCGCCATGAACCACTACCTCCTCGCGACCAATCCGGGCGGCAGCGATCCGGACAAGGGCCGCTACGGCGACACCTCGATTGAAACCATTGTCTGGCTCATGAAAAAGCTGGACGAAAACGGCAAATTCACCGCCAAGATTTACGGCGGCGGCGCGGTGGTCGGCCACCTCGGCACCAAGTCCGACATCGGCGGCAAGAATATCGAGATGGCCCGGACCATGCTCAAGCGCAAGGGCATTCCCATCGTCGCCGAGGATGTCGGCGGCACCAAGGGCCGGCGCATCTACTTCGATACCCTCAAGAATGAAGTGGTAGTTAAGGTCATCCAGAAAACCGAGGAAGGCGAGCGGCTGGAAGCCAAGCGCAAGGAAATCGCCAGCCGCAAGACCAAGGTGTTGGTGGTGGACGATTCCCCGCTGGTGCGGAAAATCCTCGTCCAGGCCATTTCCGGGACCAAGGATATGGAAGTGTGCGGCGAGGCGGGCGATGCCTTCGAAGCGCGGGACAAGATTCTGGAACTCGACCCCGACGTCATCAGCCTGGATATCATTATGCCCCGGCTGGACGGCTTGAAGTTCCTCAAGTCCCTGTCCCAGCACTACCCGAAGCCGGTGGTCATCTGTTCTACCATTGCCAAAGACCAGTCCAAGGTGGCCCTCCAGGCCAAGGAATACGGCGCTGTCGACGTCATCGACAAGGACACCCTCCACCTGTACAAGGGCCTCGCCGTGGTGCAGGAAGCCTACATTCCCAAGATCCGCATGGCAGCCGGCAAGGTGGTCAGGAAGATGATGTTCAAGAACTAGGGTTCTCGGTTGACATTGCCTCACGAAAGCCTATAGTCGACTCAACGCGGAGGTAGCAGGGGTCAATAGCCCGAATACCGGATAAGCGAATCTCGTTTACGATGCCTGCCATCGCAAAGGATATTCGCTTCCGGCTTTTCACCGGACAGACGAAGTTCCTTGCCGTCAGGCATGGACTTTGCCTGTCCGGTTTTTTATTGCTCCGGATAGGCATCATAAGGAGCGACAATGCCGGAGACTTTGGACAAGCGCCAGGTGCGGCGCGACTTCTTCCGCTATGCCCTGCCCTCGGTTGCGGGCATGGTCATTTCCTGCCTCTATACTGTGGTCGACGGCATATTTGTCGGACGGGGCGTCGGGGAACTCGCCCTGGGCGGCGTCAATATCGTCTTTCCCTTCATCATGCTTGTCATCGCCTTGACCATGCTCGTGTCCATCGGCGGCGCGAACCTGGCCTCATTCCACCTTGGGCGCAACCAGCCGGGCGTTGCCAACAACCTCTTCTGCCAAAGCGTGGCCTATCTTCTCGGAATCGGCGTGGTCCTGTGGGCGGCGGCCTGGTTTTTTCCGGGGCCCCTTTGCCGCCTTCTCGGCGCGGACGACGCGCTCCTGCCCTACGCACAGGCGTATCTCCAAAGTATGGCCCCTTTCGTGGCGGTCCAAACCGTCGCCCTCGGCCTCGCCGTGTTCGTCCGTAACGATGGCGCGCCAAACCTCGCCATGGTCGGCACCATTACCGGCGCGGTCGCCAACATCGCCCTCGACTACCTGTTCATCATGGTCTGGGACTGGGGAATCGAAGGCGCGTCCATCGCCACCGGCATCGGCATGGTGGTGGAACTGGCCGTCTACGGCTCGCATTTTCTTCGCCAGCGGGGCGCTTTGCGCATCCGCATGCCGGTCTTTTCGCTGCACGAGGCTGGGCGGCTTCTCTACAACGGGGTTTCGTCGTTCCTTATGGAGTTTTGCCAATCCGCCATCGCCATCAGCTTCAATCTGGTGATTATCCGTCACCTCGGGGCTGAGGGCGTCGCCGCCTATGGGGTTGTCACCTACATTTGCTCCAGCTTCAACATGACTCTTATCGGCATCACCCAGGGCGCGCAACCGATATTGAGCTTTAACCACGGCCGCGGCGATAACCGCGCCGTCCGCCATATTTACCGATTGGGTTCACTCACGGCAGTGGGGACCTCATGCGTTTTGGTTGCGGGATGCTTTCTTTGTGGACGCCAGGTCTCGTCGCTTTTCAGTGGTGAGGCCGGGTTGGTCAGCCTCGCGGCCGACATGCTTAACTATTTTTGCCTCGCCTATGTCCCGGTTGCGCTTACCCTGATGAATATCCTCTTTTTCCAGACCACGAAAAACGAGGGCCGGTCGCTCGTCATATCGCTCCTCCGTTGCGTCGGTTTTGTCCAGGTGGCGCTCTTCATTCTCCCCCGTTGGTGGGGCATTGAAGGCGTCTATTGGGCCTTCCTCTGCGGTGAGGCATGCAATTGGTTGGCATCGGCCATCCTTTTCCTGGCGCTTGCCGAGCCGACGACGGCGGCGACGCCGCTGGCAACGCCGGCGTTGGAACCGGTCTATATCACCACCCGCGTGTCGTCGCGGCTGCGAGCTGTCTCCAATCGGCACAGCCAGCGGCTATAGAGCGTTTTCCCGGGTGCGTCCAAAAAAAACAGCCCGCACGCTGCGGGCTGTTTTTTTATGGTTTTGGTCCGGACTAGACTACTTTTCGGTTTTCCTTGAGGTTTGGCAGGAATATAGCCACGCAGCCAAGGAGCGGCAGGTAGGCGCAGACGGCATAGACAAAATCCACGCTGTACAAATCGGCCAGCTTTCCCAGGACCGCCGCCCCGACCCCGGCGATGCCGAAGGACAGGCCGAAAAACAGCCCGGCCACCAGCCCGACCCGCCCGGGCAGAAGTTCCTGCGCGAACACGACAATGGCGGCAAAGGCCGAGGCGAGGACAAACCCGATAATAAATACGAATATCCCCGTCCACATCAGGTTCAGGTGGGGCATGGCCATGGTGAACGGGGCCACCCCGAGGATGGACACCCATATCACGTATTTCCGGCCGATCCGGTCGCCGATGGGTCCGCCCAGGAGTGTGCCGAGCGCCATGGCGAACAGGAAAATAAACAGCCGGGTCTGAGCCGCTTCCACACTGATGCCGAACTTGCCGGTCAGGTAGAAAATGAAATAGCTGCTGATGCTGGCCAGGTAAAAATACTTGGAGAAGATGAGGATAAGGAGCACGATAAGGGTGCGGATAACCACCTTCCGGGACACGGACGAGGCGGTGGACACACGGGCGCTGGCCCTGGGGCGGCGTATCCTGCGGCTTGCCCACCGGCTCACCGGCAGAAGGACAAGGATGGCGCTCAGCGGGAAAAAGATAAACCAGGACAGGCTGCGCTGACCATACGGTATAATGAAGGCCGCCGCCAGGAGCGGCCCCACCGACGATCCGGCATTGCCGCCCACCTGGAAAATGGATTGGGCAAGGCCAAAGCGTCCGCCGGAGGCCATCCGGGCCATGCGCGACGATTCCGGATGGAAGACGGACGACCCGGTCCCCAGCATCATCGCCCCGAACACCAACCAGCCGTAGGACGGCGCCATGGAAATGATGACCAGCCCGGTCAGGGTGAAAAG
>JAJQFC010000269.1:0-20279 GCA_021201355.1 Planctomycetaceae bacterium
CCTCAACCCCCTACGTCGGCCGCCTCGCCCCGGCGCCGACCGGCGCGCTCCATCCCGGGAACGCCCGGACGTTCCTCGTCGCCGCCCTCCGCGCCCGCCGGGCCGGCGGCAGGCTGATTCTCCGCCTGGAAAACCTCGACCACCCGAAAGTCAAACCCCACGCCGCCGCCGAATGCTACCGCGATCTCCGCTGGCTCGGCCTCGACTGGGACGACGGCCCGGCCGCCTCGTTCCCGCCGGTGCGGGACGACGACCCGGCCGGCGACCCGTTCGTCCAGTCGGAACGGTCGGCCCTGTACAAGGACGCCCTCGACCGCCTCCGCCTGGGCGGAAGGATATACCCCTGCGTCTGTACCCGGAAAGACCTGGACCAGTACGGGTCCGCCCCGAACGCCGGAGAGGACCTCCGGGAACGCCGTTACCCCGGCCTCTGCCGGGGCCGCTTCCGGGACGGTGCCGAAGCCGCCACCTTCGCCGGACGCGAACCGGCCTGGCGCTTCCGGCTGGACGACGACGCGACGGTCTTGTTCGACGACGGCTTCCACGGCCGACGAGTCGGCCGCCCGGGCGAATGGTCCGGCGACTTCCCCGTTGCCCGGGGCGACCAGGCCGGGTATCAACTGGCCGTCGTCGTCGACGACCACGCCATGGGCGTCACCGAGGTTGTCCGAGGGGACGATCTGCTCCCGAGTACGGAGCGGCAGATCCTCCTGTACGACGCCCTCGGCTTGACGCCGCCACAGTTTTACCATCTGCCGCTGGTGGTCGGTCCGGACGGCCGCCGCCTGGCAAAACGCCACGGCGACACCAGGCTGTCATGTATACGAACGGCCGGACGCGGCCCGGAACGGTTGCTTGGCTGGCTGGCGCGGAGTTGCGGCTGGAGCGAATCGCTTCGCGAAATGTCGTTCGAGGAAGTGGAATCGGCGGCGGATTTCACGAAAATTCCCCGTGAACCCGCCGTCCTCACGCCGGAGGACGCCGCCTGGATTGGGTTTTGACCGGTCGTCACCGGGAACGGAACCGGCAAAATTCCCTGTCCGGTCCACTTATTTGGACACGCCGAAACGGCAACTGCGGGAACCACCGCCGCACCACCGACCGGGTCGGCGGCGAACGATGTTTCCCGCAGGGCGTCATTGATAAATGCCACTGTTTCGAAAACGGCTTTGGCTCGGCCGCCTTACCCCCAAATCCTGTCAATCTCCTCCTTGGCAATCCGGCACCAGTCGATGGCATTTTGCGGATTGTTCCCGAGGGTGTGGTTGTCCTTCATGATAAATTCGACGCGGCAGTTGTGCGGCCGGGTGATGTCGAGGGTTTTCCTGACGTCGGCGCGGATCTCGTCGTGGTTGACTTTCGGGAAAGACAGGGGCGTCGGCGACGGTTTCCGGGAGAATACGTACCGGTCGCCCAGCGCTTCGGCCATGAATTCCTGGTCCGCCCAGGCCGAGATGGACAGCCGCCGCAGCCGGGGCGCGTTCTTCAGAACGTGCCAGCGGCTGTCCAGCGGTTCGCAGCAGCCGTAGCAGTTCAGCCCGAACCGGGCCATGACCGGCTCCTGGTACTGGTAGATGAATTCTTCGAACATGTCCGGGCTGACCCCGACCGTCTCCTGGCTCTCGACAAAGCCCCACATGTCCATGGCCCTGACGTGGTTCGGGTCGAATCCGTCCTGCGGCAGTTGCGTCGTCCAGCCGAAGCCGCCCGAACCGACATAGGTGCCTTCGTGGTTGGCCCAAAGGTAGCCGTTTTTCTCGAGGAAGTCGATTTTCGCCAGCCAGCCGTCCGACATGAACTTCATGACCTTGTGGACGTATTCCGGATAGTCGTAGAAGTCCATGAGGAAGTTGTCCATGTCGCGGAGGCGGATATAGTCGGATGTTCCGGCGAGGGCATGCCACCACGGCGTCGACCGCCGCACCCGGAGGATGCCGCCGAAGATGTCCTGCGCGAGACCGAGGGTCCGGGCCGACATCTCCTCGTCCACTTCGATAACCGGAGTGCGGAGCTTCGGGAAGTCCTCGTCGTAGTCTTTCAGCGCCACCTCCCAGGTATAGGCGCCGCCGTCCTCGCCGCCGACGCGGATCTCCTGGAGGCCCCACTGGGAGTCGGTGTAGTGGTGCGGCACATTGAAGTAGTTTTCAATGACCCGGTCGTCCATCATCTTCGTGCCCCAGAAGATTTCCTTCCGGAGGTGCATTTCCCAAACCCGGGCGAGGGGATCATGGCAGACGAGGACGTCCTGCGGGATAATCTCATTCCAGCCGAATTCGGGGTCGCAGAAGACGACGGGCCGGTCGGAGACGAGGTCGTTGTGTTCGGTCCACCATTTTTTCCGCTGGGCCTGAATGGGCTGTTCGGCCAGAGCCGCGACTTCGTGGGCAAGGCGCCGAAGCGCTTCCACCTCCTCGGCCGTGAAATTCAGGCTTGTGTCGATGCCGTTGGTGTTCGGCAGAGTGTCGGGAAGCTGGTTGAAGGAGGGGCATTTCGCCTCGGTCGCGGCATGGCTCATGGTTGATTCCTTTGTCATAAAAGGGTACCGGACTGCACTGCGGTAAGGTGTACACGAAATCGCCGAGAAGTAAAGAAAATAATGAGAGATTCACGAAATAATTTAGGTTGGCATTGTTAGTATGACTTAATGATTGCTGGCAATTTTTGATATGGCAAATGTGATTATTTATGTAAATATATAAAAAACAATAAATTATATATCAATAAATCATGAATGGAAGTGTGAAGTATAGATGATAATTTTCGCAGAAGAAAATTTCATAAAGAAATAAATAACTTTATGAATGCTCCGACTCTCGAGCCAATCGACAAAAAAACCGGGAAGCCGAACAGGCTTCCCGCGGTCTGTGCCAGTCGCTGGCTCAATGGAGAAAGGTTATTTCATCAACCGGTTCCCCGGAACAGGTGCAGAAGGTCGTATCCCGTCACCGTCAGCATAAGGAACAGGAGACAAACAAGGCCAATCCACTGGGCCGTCTCCCGCACCGCCAGCGGCGGCGGCCGTCCCATCAGCCATTCCAGGAGGAGGAAAACGAGGTGTCCGCCGTCCAGTACGGGGAAGGGGAGCAGGTTGCAGACGCCCAGGTTGACGCTTATCAGGGCGAGAATATAGAGGAAATAGGCGAATCCCCGGTCGTCGGCAATTTTAATGATGCGGAACAGTTGAATCGGTCCGCCCACGGCATCCAGCGGGAGCGTCCGGACGACCAGTTTGTGCAAGACGCGGTAGACCATGAGGCTGAGGTCGACCCACTTCCGGCCCGCCGCCGCCACCGCCGGCACGAACGACATGGGAATGACCTCTTCCGCCGTCCGGAGCATGACCGGGAGGCGGCTCGCCAGGCCGGCCGCCGCCGGGTCGCGGCGAATCTCTTCCGGCGTCTCGACGACGAAGGTCTTCAGCCCGCCGCCGTACGGCGACCCTTCCGGGAAGAGGAAGCGGAGCGTCGTCGTCCCGAGGTCGGGGGAATACTGGAGGACGGCGAGGCGGGAACCGGCCAGGCGCTCCGAGCCGCCGAGGACGGTGTCCGCAAAGCTGCCCGGCACCACCGTGGTTATGGGCCCGGCGGTGTTTTCGACGCCGATCATCGGCCGCCGGTATTCGGTGCTGACCCGGGGCGAAAGTCGCAGGGTGAGGTTGGCGTCCGGCACTTCCCGGTGGCCGGCGACAAGGATTTCCCCTTCCGGATCGTCACGTTTCACGAACAGGCGGACCGCCACCGAGGCGGCGTCCTCCACCGCTTCCCGGATGGACTTGCCGGCCGGCAGAGGTTCCCCGTTCAATTTTTCGATATAGTCGCCCGGCTGGGCCGTTCCGGCCAGGGGCGAACCCGGAAGGACGGACGCGATAAGGAATCCCTGTTCCCCTTCCATTGTCCCGGTGACGCCGAGGAGGGTATCCGCTTCGATGTCGTACAGGGCGTCCACCGCCGCCACTTCCGGCGTGGCGGTGACGGTCAGGACGTCGCCCCTGCGGTTCAGGTCGATGGTTATGGGATGGAGCGCGGCCGAGGCAACGACGGAGAGGAATTCCCGCGTCGACGCAAACCGGGACGGCTCGGCGTCTCCCGGAAGCTGATAGGCGACGACGAGGTCGCCGGCCCGCAGCTCGGCCTGGGCCGCCGGTCCGCCCGGCGTCACCCGCACGGTCTGAATGGCAATCCGGAGTCCGAGATCCCATTCGCCGAACGTTTCGAGCGGCGCCTGGAAGGTGCGGATCTGGCCGTCACGGCCGCGCACGGTCAGTTCGGCCGTCTGACCCGGCCGTCCGGCGACGAGTTCTTCTATCATTTCGCCCCGGTTCAACGGAATTTCAACGCCGTCGACGGCGAGGATTTCGTCGCCGACACCGAGTTTGCCGACGAGCAGTTCTCCGAACAGCGGATCGTCGACGACGCCCGCGACGATGCGCGACCGCTCCGGATCGGCGCCGATGGAATTGAGGTTGCCGCGCATGTTCGACGCCCGGCCGCGAACGCGGATAGTCATCTGTTCCCGGTTGCCGTCCGGTCCGGTCCGTTCGATATCGACATCGAGTTCGCCGCCGGCGCCGGCGAGGGCGATGGCTTCCGCCGCCTCTTCAAAAGAGGTTACCCGGCGGCCGTCGACGCTGAGGACGCGGTCGCCGGTCTGGAAGCCGTAAATCGCCGCCGGACCGCTCGGATCGAGCTGCCCGAGAACCGGCGGGATAAAGGGAATGCCGTACATGTAGGCGGCGATGAGGACGAGGAAGCCGAAGACGAAGTTCATGATGACGCCGCCGCCGAAAACGAGGGCGCGGGCCCATAGCGGTTTGTTCTGGAGTTCGTCCGGCGCGTCGGTCTGGCGTTCCTTTCGAGGGTCGTCGTTTTGCCCGGCGAGGGCGCAGTAGCCGCCGAGCGGGAGGATGCCGATACCGTAGACGGTGCCCCGGTATTCCTTTTTGATGGCGAGGCCGAAAATGTCAAAGCCGATAAAAAAGCGTTCGACCCGAACGCCGGTGAGGCGGGCGGCGAGATAATGGCCGAGTTCGTGGACAAAGATCAGGACCGAAAACGCCGCCACCACCACGATGATCTGGGTAACTATCCCCAAATCCGGTAGGAATTCACTCATTCAGTTCCCCTGTCCGCCATAGTCCGGAGTCGGACGCGTATCCGTCGTCCGGGCGGCGACATAAAAGTGTACCAGAAATCGGCGCTGCAGAACGGCACCCGTATCGGACCGCGATTCATGCGGCTGCCTCGCGGTTTCAAGCCTGTAAAAGCTATAAACCCCACCCGTTCGGAGTGGGGCTGTCACTGGTGGACATTGTATTCATTATTGTCGCGTCAGAAAAGGAAAACCCGCGCGGCTTCCCGGGGTGAAAGTGTTTTTCCCGGCGCCCGGCTGGTTTTGGCAGGGCCGTAGCCGAGACGGCGCTCCTTGTGCTATCGACGAAATCGCTCGTGGTGAGGCCGCCGTTGTACAACCGTACCAACCGGGAAAGCCGGTAAAGGCCAAGGCGGCGGTGAACGCCAGGTTTTTTTGACCTGCCGCTATCCGCGCCGCCGCGCCCGGTCGAGGAGAAAGAAGTCGGCAAGGATGCACCACATCATCCCTTCCACCACCGGCACCGCCCGAATGCACACCGCCGGATCGTGCCTGCCGCCGACGGCGACGGTGGCGTCGGCGAAATCCGCATTTACGGTGCGCTGTTGCCCGGCGATGGACGGCGTCGGTTTAAAGGCAAGCCGGACGACGAGCGGGCTTCCGGTGGAAATCCCGCCCAGAACGCCGCCCGCGTGGTTTGTCAGGAAGTCCGGTGCGCCGTCCCGCGAGCGCATGGCGTCGTTGTGGACGCTTCCCGTTTGCCCGGCGGCGGCGAAACCGTCGCCGATTTCCACGCCTTTGACCGCGTTCAGGCCCATGAACATGCCGCCGAGGCGCCCGTCCAGCCGGTCGTACACCGGTTCGCCGAGCCCGGCCGGCACGCCGGTCGCCTGCACGCGAACGATGCCGCCGAGGGAGTCGCCGTTTTCCCGCGCCCGATCCAATTCGCGTACCATCGCCGGAACCGCATCCGGGTCGGGGCAGAACAAGGGATTCGTATCGATGGCCTGTTCGTTCCACACCGCCGGGTCGGCCGCGACCGGTCCCAGAGCGACCACGCCGGCCCGAACCGCCACGTCGCCCGTTTCCGGAAACGCGCCAAGCACCCGCCGCGCCACCGCTCCGGCCGCCACCCGGCCCACTGTCTCCCGGGCCGACGACCGCCCGCCGCCGCGCGGATCGCGGATGCCGTATTTGACCGTGTAGGTATAGTCGGCATGGCCCGGCCGGAATAGCCGCGCCAGGTCGGAATAGTCCTTGGACCGCTGGTTCGCGTTTTCGACAGCGAGGCAAATCGGATGCCCGGTGGTTGTTCCCTCATAGACGCCCGAAAGGATGCGGACGGCGTCGGCTTCGTTCCGGGGGGAGACGGCGCTGTTCCGTCCCGGCCGGCGGCGGTCGAGGGCGGGCTGGATGTCGTCTTCCCGGAGCGGGACGCCGGCCGGAACGCCGTCGACGACGCAGCCGACCGCCGGGCCGTGGCTTTCGCCCCAGGTGGTGACGGTGAAAAGCTTACCAAAGGTATTCATGGACATGGTGATTTCCTCACGCCTCGACCGGCATTATCACCGGGAAGACGAAAACGTCCTTGTCCGGCCCGGACGCTTGTGGTACAAGGGTAAACTTCCAAATTCTGGAATGGTACCGGGCGCCGCATCCCTACGGCGCGCTCCGAATGTCGTCGATTAACAACGGCGACCGGGCGGTGAACAGACATACGCTTTTCGGCGGCAACCAGATTCTAGACAGAACCGCCGTCTTTTCAAGAAGAACCCGGAGCAGGCATGAACACGGTCATCCTCACCCTTCACGGACCCGAGCACAAGTACACCATTTATCTCCGCCCCGGCGCCGGGGCGGACTGGCAACGGGCGGTCGCGGACATCGTTCCGGCGAACCGCTACCTCCTTCTCGCCGACGACAACATGGCTGCGCACCTGGCCCTTCCCGCCGACGGCGAGCGGTTCGGCAACTGGCGCTGCCTCCGGGTACTTCCCGGGGAGGAACATAAAAACCTCGACCAATACGCCAGCCTCGTCAATGCCGCCCTCCAGGGCGGAATGGACCGGGACACCGTCCTCGTCGCCCTCGGCGGCGGCGTTACCGGAGACATCGCCGGATTCGTCGCCGGCACCCTGCTCCGGGGCGTCCGCCTCGTTCAGGTGCCGACAACCCTTCTCGCCATGGTCGACAGTTCCGTCGGCGGCAAAAACGGCGTCAACACACCGGCCGGAAAGAATCTCGTCGGCACCTTTCACCAGCCGGCCGCCGTTCTCATCGACCCGTCGTTCCTGGACACGCTGCCGCGCCGCGAATACCGGGCCGGCCTCGCCGAAGTGGTGAAAACCGCCGTCCTGGACAACCAGGATTTTTTCACCCGGCTGGAGGACACCGCGCCCGCCCTCGCCGCCGGCGACCACGCCGCCCTGGCAGACGCCATTTCCACCTGCTGCTGGATTAAGGGCAGTCACGTCATGACGGACGAAAAAGACACCGGCATGCGCCAGCTCCTCAATCTCGGCCATACCTTCGGCCACGTCCTTGAAAGCCTGGCCGGATTTAACGGCAGTGTCGTTCACGGCGAAGCCGTCTCGGTCGGCACCGTTCTCGCCACCGACTTCGCCGCCCGGCACGGATTTTTTGATTCGGACGGCGCCGACCGGATCCGCGCCCTCCTCGCCCGTCTCGGCCTGCCTACACGCATCGCCGAACTGGGCCGTACGGCCGACGCCGCCTCCGACATCGACGTCTCCCCGCCGGACTGGCAAGCGCTCCTCGGGAGCGATCAGGCCGTCCGTGCCCTTGTCCAGGACAAGAAATCGTCCGGCGGCAAGGTGAATCTCGTCCTCCCCCACGGCTTCGGCGACTGCCGGGTCGACAAGGGCTATGATGCGGTCACTGTTGTCCGGTTCATGCGGGACAATATATAAGGAAGCCCGCCGCGCCGCTTTTCAGAAGAACTATGCCTGTAGCTACGGGACGGACCACGCGGGCCCGTCCCGTTTTCCATGGAAAGGGTGAGGAGCCGTCGCCAGCACTTCCCCTACCCAAAATGGGCGGGCCGCGCCGCGCCGACTTCCGCCGCCGTTATTTCTGCCGCCGCTGCGGCCGCGCTTTTCTGATCGCCTCCATCTCCGGGGAGTTCCAGAACCGAAGCGATCCGGCGTGGATCTTGGTCTGGCCCGCCACCGCGAACCGGGGCGACAGGACGGCGAAGTCGGCCGACGCCGCGGCGATGCGGTCCTTGTTTTCCCACATCAGTTCGTTGAAGCGGTACACCACGTCCTCGGGAATGACGTTCTACACCACCAGGCAGCTGTAGTCGCCGAGGGTCAGGACGTCGTTCGGCACGCTCTTGTAATCACCTTCCTCGATAAGGTAGCTGATGGTCATGAACTGGTGGGTCATGAGATCCAGGACTTCCTCCTCCACCGGAAGGAGAATCGCCTTGAGCTGCCGTTCTTCCAGTGCCGGGATGAGGAACGTCCCCGGACCGGCGGTGTAGGCGCAGACGTCGAGTTCCTCGTTCAGGAAGCGCTCGCTGATGGTGGCGTAACTCTGGAAGGAGATATCCCAGCCCTGACTTTCCAGTTGATCGTAGTTCGTCCGGTAGGCGCTTTTAAGAAGCATGTTGAAAATGAATTCGGAACCGGTTCCCTTGGGGAGCGTCGCGAAACGGAGCGGCTCCCGGACGGCGAGGAGTTCCCCGAGGTTGGTAATGCCGTACTTGCTGGCCACGTCCTCCCGGACGATGATGTAAAGAACCTGCGGGTAGAGATTGGCGAGGAGGACGGCGTTGTCCAGGTTGACGACCGGCAGTTCCTTTTCGCCGGCGCCGGCGGCGCCGAGGAAGGAATGGAGGGTGAAGCCGATGTCGATTTCACCATCGCCGACGAGGCGGAGATTTTCCACGCCGCCGCCGACAGACGCGGTTATTTCCAGGCCGTTTTCGTCCATGACCTCTTCCATGATTTTCGCCAGGGCGTGCCATTGCCCGCCCTCCGGCCCGGAAAACAGGGTAAGGGGCTGGTCGCCGGCCTGAGCGGCAATGACGCGGGTAAATGGCATAACCAGGCAGGACAAAAAGCTGACGGCAACAAGTGCCCGTATGACAACGGATGGGAGTTTGGCAAGGGCGGTCATGGACAGGGTCTCCTTATCGGGTTATGGATCTGGAAGCACCGCCACAGCCTACCCTATGTAGGAAAAAAAGCAAGACCCGGTCGCCGGTCCATTGCCAATGAATTTTGCGGAAAGTGGATAAACCGAACGATCATACGAATGCCTGCTTGCATCCGAAGGCGTTTTGTGGTTAGTTAGACGCTGTTATTCTAAACTTTTTTGTTGGTAAATCCAGACCCGTGTTCAGCAGAAAAATATCACCCGGCAGCCGGTCTTCTCCCTCGCTGCTTGGAAATAACATTTACGCCTGAGGGCAGGTGGCGCAGCCGGTGCGGACAGGCCGGCGGCGGCGCCCGGACAACCGACTGCCCGACGATCAACAAGTATTGGCTGGAGGCAAGGTCTCCCCATGGGAAACGTTTTCGACAGATTCCGTTCGCGCCGGTCCCGACAGCCGGTCCGGGACGGCCGGCAGGTCACGCTTGGCGTCGCCACCCGGTTGTTCCTCGCCTTTTGCGGCGTGACATTAATGACGGTCCTTGTCGCCCTTATCGGCACCTTCGGCCTCCGGGACGCCCGGGAGACGCTGAATACGTCCAACCAATCCTTCGAGCAGGTTTCGCATCTCCTCGACGACACGACGAGCGCCCTCTATTCCGCCAGCGAAATCATCACCGCCACCGGCGCCACCCTGGACGCCACCATCCATACCATGGAGGAGACGAGCGACCGGGTCAATACCCTGAATTCCATCGATCTTCCGGCCGTTCTCAATATCGGCATTATTCGGGAAGCCCTCACCGCCGTCGCCGTCGGCGAGCGGACCCTCCTTATGCGGCAACTCTACGACATGGCAATCCGCGACCAGTAGCGCCGGGTCATTGATGAAGCGTTCCACCGGGCGGAAGCGGCCCTGGTCGCGTTCGAGCAGCTCGTGCCCGAGTATTCAGCGGAAAAACGCGAAGCCTGGCGCCGGTTCCTCACCTCCTGGAACGCCTGGCAATCCACCCACGAACGCCTGATGGGCCAGTTCGATCTTATTGACGATCTGCTGGCCAGGCGGGTCAGGGGCGGGTTCGAATTCGAGGAGGTGGCGAAGGAAGCGTTCAACATCGCCTTCGGCGAAGGCCAGGACGCCCGCATCGCCGTCAATGCCCGCCTGGACGCGGTGGTCCAGTTGATATCGGATTCGGCCCGCGAATCGGCCCGCTTTGCCAGTAACGATACGACGAACGCCACCCGGGAAGTCATCGCCGCCAAGGACAGCATGACAAACGCCAACCGGCAGATCGATCAGGTCACCGCCCAGATGGCCAACCTGAACGATCGGGTTAGGGAGACGACGGAAGCCACCACCACCTCTATTGAAAACACCGACCGGGTCAGGATGTTTTTCATTATCTGTACCGCCCTCGGTTTTCTTGTTTCAATACTTCTTGCGTTGTGGCAAACGAATTACCAGTCGCGGCCGATCCGCCACGCCGCCGAACAGATGGATCTTCTGGCCAAGGGGAAGATTGACCGGGACGTCATGGCCGGCTATGTCAACCGGTCGGACGAAATCGGCGCCCTCGCCCGGTCCGTCGGCGACATGATAGCGGCGCAGCGGGACGAGGTGAAAATCGCCGGCGACATGGCCACCGGCGACTTTTCCGGTTCGGTCCGCCTGCGGAGCGACGAAGACCAGCTTGGCCTGTCCCTGTCCGAGATGATGCGGATTACCCACGACGCCCTGTCCCGGGTCAACCGCCACGTGGAACAGGTCACCGACGGCGCCGAAGCCATCAGTAACGCCAGCCAGAACCTGTCGACTGGCGCCGAACGCGCCGCCCAGGCGTTGGTCGAAATCCATTCAAGCACCACCGCCATTGGCGAACAAACCCACCAGAACGCGCAAAACGCCACCCGGGCCAACGACTTCGCCCGGGCCAGCCGCCAGGTGGCGGAACGCGGTTATGCGGCGGTGGAGGAGATGGTGGCGCCGATGCGGGAAATCCAGTCGTCGAGCGCCCACATCGCCCGCATTGTCAAACTGATCGACGACATCGCCTTCCAGACAAACCTTCTGGCCCTGAACGCCGCTGTCGAAGCGGCCCGGGCCGGCCGCCAGGGCAAGGGTTTTTCCGTGGTTGCCGGTGAGGTCAGAAACCTGGCGAGCCGGAGCGCGAAAGCGGCCCGTGAAACGGCGGCATTGGTTGAGGACACGGTCAAACGGGTGGAAAACGGCGCCGCCATCGCCATGCGGACGGACGAGGCGTTCAAGGAAATCCTCGACAACGCCCAGCAGACGACGCACCTGTACGAACAGATAGCCGACGCCAGCCAGCAACAGTCCCAGAGTATCGATCAAATAGCGAGCGGCCTCGCGGAAATAGACCTGTCCACCCAGCAGAACTCCCGCTATGCCGCCGAAATGGCCGAAGCGGCGCAACGGCTGTCCCGCCAGACCGGCGAACTCCGCCAGATGATGGTCCGCTTCCAGCTCCAAAACCGCGGCCAGAAGATGACGCTCGAGTGGGATCCCGGACAGAAGAAGCTGTCCGGCCCGTCCGCTGGCGGTGGCGAAAACAGCCAGGGAGGTGACGCGTACCTGGAGTATGCAGGTGATGCGACGCATCGGTAAACGCAATAAAGATGATATTACACAAAAAGACCCGGCGCTAATGGCTGCCGGGTCTTTTTGTACAGCGGATAATGTTTTAACGCATCCCTAATACTTGATGAAAAACCGAATGCGGTCCGAATTATTAATCCCGGTTCCGCCCCCCAAACAACCCCAGCCTGTAGGCATAGTAGAGGAGGGTCATAAGAGACGCCACCGCCGCCGCAATGTAGGTGAAGGCGGCTGCCGTCAGGACGGACGAAACCCCGTTCGCCTCGGCGCCCGGCGTCACGATGCCGTGGGACAGAAGCGCCTGCCGCGAACGGACAGAGGCATTTATTTCTACCGGCAAAGTGATGACCTGGAACAGGAACGTTACGCCGAAAAGGATAAGACCGACCTTGGCGAGGCCGATCATGTTCAGGAGGAGGCCGATAAATATAAGCGGTATGGAAAACTTCGACGCCAGGGTGGTCGGACCGACGAGCAGGCTTCGGAGCTTCAGCGGCGCGTAATTTCTGGCATGCTGAAGCGCATGGCCTGCTTCGTGGCAGGCAACGCCGACCGCGGCGATACTTGGCGTGTCGTACACTTCCGGCGAAAGGTTGATAACCTTGGTCGACGGATTGAAGTGGTCCGACAACATGCCGCCCTCGAACCGCTGAACCGTGACGTCGGTAACGCCTTCGGCCTGGAGCATGAGCCGGGCGGCATCGGCGCCGGTCATGTTCCGGGAATTCCGCACTCGGCTGTATTTATTAAACGCGTGCTTGATCCAGAATTGGGTAATGAGAGAGAGCCCGAGCGTGACGGCAAAAACCAACAGGTACAACGGGTCCATGCCGTACATCATTCCACCCATCATTGGGTCCATCATGCCTATTTCTCCCGAGGTTTATGGTAAAACGTTAATCACCATGATAATCGTAGTAAAACCCGTCAAGCCAAAGAACAAGGGCCAGAAAACCATTGTTTGGGTCGTCCCGCCGGGGTATTGAAAAATGGCGCCCGTAGGCGCCATGGCGGACTGCTGGACTCGCCCGTATATGCTGTCACGGACGGGCTGTCATTCACTCGACCGTCGCCAACTTAAACCGGCCCGAATCGGTCAGGCTCATGAAGTTGGCGAAACCGGCCAGACGGAGGGCGGCCAAAACCGGTCCCTGGGCAATGATCGCAATGGTTTTTTCCTGGGCCTGGGCCTGAAAAAACGCCGCCGCCATCAGCCCGATATAGGTCGATGTGATATGCCGTATGCGGGAAAGGTCGATGACCAGTTGTTTCTGTTCCGACGAGACAAGCATGGCGCAGGCTTTGTCGAATCCCACATCGTAGTCGAAGTCCATTTCCTTAAATACTTTGAGAACGCCGTCGGTTAATTCGTAATCGGGACGCATTGAAACCCCTTTCCGAACCAGAACGCCCCAGCACTTTCCGAACCAAGCCTCCCCAATTACCATTCTAAACCAGAATAAACCATTATGGCGGAAAATTCCGTCCGATAATTCGTTCGGCCGGTCTAAAAACCGGCGCAGCCGCGCGGCGGCTGCCGGCGTCCGCTCACACCATCCATTTCTCGAGGCGGGCCAGTTCTTCCGGCGTCTCCACCGGGATATCGACCTTCCACACCGCCTGTTCGGAATCGGGATGTTCATTGTCCGTGTAGGCGAACAACGGGCTTGACACCATTCGGTAGCCGGAATCGGGCAGCCAGTCGGCTATAAGGCTGCGGCAGGCGCCCCGGATGCCGGCCAGGCCGGTTGCTTCCACCTCGGCGTAGGTACCGGCCGGGATGACCCAGCCAACCATTCCAACCGGTATGTTTTCGAGAGAACCGACCACCCCGGCCACATACTCGACCCGCATGTCAACGCCGCCGCCTCCGGCCGAGAATGCCGGTTCGGGAGAACCGGATAGCAGGCTGAATACCCCGTAGTACCGGCGATCAGCCCCCTCGAGTTCGTTATGGCGCGGCAGGAACTTGTCTTTCCACAGCGTGCCGGTATTTTCCGCATTGTCCTCGAGAACGGAACGGATTCCCACCACGATAAACTCATCCCTGGTGATGATTTCTGGAGACATGGGCCACCTCTCAGTGCATGACACGTTTCAGAAGTATGATTCGTTTACCGCGGAAGCGGTGAAAACGAGAATATTTCGTCCAGTGAATCCATAAATAACCGCGTAGAACGCCTAAAACAACTGTAATCAAAACCGCCGCGCGTCTGAAAAAGTCGTCCGCGCCACAGCGGATCGTCTGGCAAAAACGCCGCTACGACGGGTTATGCGGTCCGGATCGCCAGTATGCCGGTCACGCCTTGGACGTGACCACGTGCCAGGTAGAAACGTTATGCTACACGAAAGAGGGGAGTGGCTCAATAAAATTATCGCTCTCCGACCGAATTGACGTGTCGTCCGCTAAAGCTCCAGCTCTGTTCACGTGGAATCGCCCCGTTCCGTCCCCGGGATCCCGAGAAAAGGCTGATGGTTGTGCCGAGTTGCCATACCGCACGGTTTTACACCGGTTCGACGGCTGCGTCGTATCTCAGCCGAAGCCGGACCCTGCCGCGGCGGGCAGGATCTCGGCCACAGAGTTTTTCTCGTCCGCCGGCCATCGGGCCGGCACGATGTTATGCCATCAGGGCCGCCCCTATCGCCCCGGTAAACTGCGGCGACGATGCGGTCCGGATTTCCATTCCGGCCGCCGCCGCTACGGCCCGCCGGAGCGTTTCGTTTTGCGCCACGCCGCCGGTGAAGTATACCGGCTCTGTCGCCCCGACCTGTTTCAGGAGGAGGATGACCCGCCGGGCAATGGCCCGGTGCACGGCCCGGAGGGCGTCGCGGGGCGGAACGCCACGGGCGGCAAGGCCGACCAGCTCCGATTCGGCGAACACCGCGCATGTCGAACTGATTTCCAGAACCGGCCCGTCCGCTTCTCCATCCCCGTCGCCGTCCGGGTCGTCGCCGCAAAATTCGGACAGTTCTTCAACACTCAGATCGAACCGCCTGGCCGCCACTTCGAGGAACCGTCCGGTGCCGGCGGCGCACCGATCGTTCATGGCGAAGTCCATAACGCTTCCGTCCGGGCCGAGGCGGATGGCTTTGGCGTCCTGGCCGCCGATGTCGAGAATGCTGGCGGCGTCCGGGTGCAGATGACGGACGCCTTTGGCGTGACAGGTAATTTCAGTGATTTTTTTTGGGCGAGGCTGGCCATGTTCCGTCCGTAGCCGGTGGCGACGGTGCCGAGGCGGTCGGCCGGAATATCCAGGCCATCGGACAGCCGTTCGGCCAGGCGCTCCGCCGTCTCGGCTGGCGTATGGCCGCTCGGGACGATATCCCGGGCGAGGACGGCCCCGTCCGGCCCGAGGATGACCCCCTTGGACGCGGTCGAACCGAGATCGAGGCCAATCCGGTAACGTCCGGCAGGAGCGGCGTCAGTCATGCCGGTCCCTCGTGACGTCGACCTCGCCGTCCCGGACGGTGAATTCAATCCGATCCACCCCGCCGTCGTCCCGGGTCAGGAGCATGACGACGCGGACCCCTTGGGCGAAGAGGCCGAGGGCCTGGTCCCGGAGGAATGCTTCGCCGTCTTCGGGACCGAGAACGCACATGGTGGTGGCGAGGGCGTCGGCGGCCAGGCAGGAGGTCGGGTGAACGACGGTGACGCTGGCCGGACCGTCGGTCAGGGGCAGGCCGGTCCGGGGATCGATGATATGTTCGTACCGGACGCCGTTGTACATAAAATAGCGTTCGTAATCTCCGGAGGTGGCGACGGCGGCGTCCTTCAGGTCGAGGCGTTCAAGAATGTCCTCCCGGCGCGGATGCTTGATGCCGGCCCGCCAGGGCGTCGACGGCGACCCGGGTTTTTCCCCGAGGACGCGGAGCTCGCCGCCGATATTGACAAGGGCGTTCCTGACGCCCCTCGCTTGAAGGGCGTCGGCGGCGGCGTCGGCGGCAAAACCTTTGGCGATGGCGCCGAGGTCGAGGCGCATGCCGTCCCTCTTCCAGGCGAGGCGCATGCCTTCCCGGTCGTACATGAGGTGTTCGGCCCCGACCCGGCTCCGGGCCTCGTCCAGTGCGGCGTCGGACGGCCATTCCACCGCGTCCTCCCGGCCGAACCGGAACAGCGCCTTTATTGGACCGATGGTCGGGTCGAAAGCGCCGCCCGACAGCCGGTGCCAGCGGAGCGACTCCATGACGACGGTCCAGGTCATCGGATCGACCTGAATCCAGACTCCGGCCGGCGTCTCGTTCAGGCGGCGGATGTCCGAGAGGTCGCCGAACGGACTCATCAGCGTGTCGACGCGGCGAATGACCGTTTCCGCCACGTCCGCCAGTTCCGTCGGCGTCAGCGTTCCCGCGCCGGACTCCGCCGGGATGGTGAGGGCGGCGTAGGTGTTCATGACGTCGAATTCGCGGTAGACCGGCGTTCGGTCCCGGAAGGCGGTCCGGAAGACGCTGGAAAAGAGGTATCCGGCCGCCATGGCGATAACGACGAGGAAAAGGAAACGATTAATCCCCGGACGGCTGGCGGCCGGCCGGGGCGGACGTACGGGTTTCCTGTTAATCGGTTCGGGCATTCAGATGTCCATGTCGCAGATGGGATCGCCGACCTTGACGGTATCGCCTTCGGTGACCCGGAGCTTGGTTATTTTCCCTTTTTTCGGCGACGGGACGTTGAACGTCGCCTTGTCCGTGACCATCTCCATGAGATCGGCTTCTTCCTCGACCGCGTCGCCGACGTTGACATAAATAAAGGAGACCTGGGCGTTGTCCCCGGCGTCGTCGCCGAGTGACGGGAGGGTGACGGTATAGTCGGCCATTGTGAGAATTCCCTTTCATGAGGATGGTTGCCTTGGGACCGGGCGTCCGGCCGTTCCATGCCGAATCCGGTCCGAGTGGATAACAGCCATCCAATAATAACGGCGCCGGTGCGGGCGTCAAGTGGCTGCCCGGCGGCACGGCCAAGTTGTCGGATCGGACGACACACTGTGAGTGAACGGCTCCCGGAATTTTTTAAACCTGCCTTGACCGGCGCTTTTGAAAGGATAGAATTATCCACTTCAAGCGGAAATGAGGCCGGATGTTACGGGATGCCTCGGGACCGCCGCCGGCGGACGACATTGTGTGACGGGCCGGCCGTCGCGGTCCGCGTTCGTCCGGGCCGATGTTCGGGTCGGCGTCTCGGGACCGGCGAGAGGAAACGGCCGGCCATGACGGCGGCCTATTGGACGAGGCACGGTTTTTTACCAAAGGACGAAGACAAGGGCGGGACCGGCGGAACCAATGGCAAAATACATTATTGACGGCGGGTTTCCGCTGCGCGGAAAAATTCGTTCGTCAGGCAACAAGAACGCCGCCCTGCCGATCCTCTCCGCCTGCATTATGGTGGACGGCGGCGTCTGGGTCAGGAACATTCCGAAGATCGGCGATGTCCACACCCTCCTGACCCTGCTGGAAAGCATGGGCATGCGCTTCGCCTGGCAGGGTGACTACGACGTCCGGCCCATCGCCTCGAACCTGCGGGATCATCCCCTCGACGCCGACTTGTGCCGCCAGGTCAGGGGAAGCGTCCTTCTCGCGGCGCCGCTCCTGCACCGGTTCGGCCGGGTCGAACTGCCGTTCCCCGGGGGCGACAAGATCGGCCGGCGTCGGATAGACACGCACCTTCTCGCCCTCGAGGAAATGGGCGCGACGACGGTGGCCGGAAAGTCGTCCCTTCTCATAACGGCTCCGAACGGCCTCCGCGGCGCTGACATTCTCCTGGACGAGGCGTCGGTGACGGCGACGGAAAACGTCGTCATGGCAGCGGCTTTGGCCGACGGCGAGACGATTGTCAGGAACGCCGCCTGCGAGCCGCACGTCCAGGAACTGTGCCGGTTCCTGAACAGCATGGGCGCGAACATTTCCGGCGTCGGCACCAACGAACTCCGCATCGTCGGCGTTGAACGGTTGACCGCGGACGGGCGGGAGGCGACACTGGGGGCGGATTACCTGGAGGTGGCGTCCCTGATGGTCCTGTCGGTCATCACCGGCGGCGAGTTGACCATCCAGCAGGTCAACCCGGACGACCTCCGGATGATTCTGTTCCAGTTCCGCCGCCTCGGCATGACGGCGGAGATTCGCGGCGAAGATCTGTTTGTCCCGGTCGAACAGCCCCGGCGGGTGATACCGGATTTTCGCGGCGTCGTCCCGACGGTGGCCAGTTCGCCGTGGCCGTCGTTTCCGGCCGATTTGACGTCCATCGCCCTCGTGGCGGCGACGCAGATGGACGGCAGCGTCATGATCCACGAAAAGATGTTTGAAAGCCGGTTGTTTTTCGTCGATCAGTTGTTGGACATGGGGGCGCAGGTGGTCCTGTGCGATCCGCACCGGGCCGTGGTCGTCGGCCGCGCCAAACTCCATGGCAGCCGCATGCACAGCCCGGATATCCGGGCCGGCATGGCGCTTCTCGGCGCCGCGCTGGCGGCGGAAGGCCGGTCGATTATTGAAAACGTCACCCAGATCGACCGCGGCTACGAACGCATTGACGAACGCCTCAACCGGCTTGGCGCGCACATCGAACGGGTTCCGTAAGGGGATCCGCGAAGCGATTCGCCCGTTTTCGCGGATGACGCCGCGAATGCGGCCGGATCGGTCCGGACTCGACGGCGCGGGTTTTTTACCGGCTCTCCGCGAAGACGCGGGGACGGTCCCGGCGGGTGAATGGTAATGGTGGAGGAAGGGCAGGGCGGTTCGCCCCGGCGGTGCGGTCGCATTCGGTTCGATGCGCCCGGAGCACCGGAAGCGGGGGCGATCACCCTCTTTTCGGCACGGGCCGAAAACGCCTGAACACCATGTCCGACCACTCCGGGGAAGTGACAGACACCGGGCGCAGTCGGAACGCGGGCGAAGCCTCGCCCCGTTTCGTTCCGGCGCCGGTGCCGGCGTCCCTTTCCCGACCGGGGAATGGCCCACCGGAAGCGCATGCTTCCACGGCGGCCGTCTTCCCCACCGGAGATCTCCCCGGCCCGCGTCGGGTCATTTTCAAAAGGTAACTGAGTACATGAATGCACACGAATTTTCGGGAAACGTCGCCCAGGCCGAAGCCGCCTCGGACGTTGACGAACCCGCCCTGGCACGCCCGGACCTCGTACCGGCGATCTGCGCCAGCGGCCGGAAACCGGTAATCCGCTCCCGGGACGAACACTCGATTTCCCGCCGGGATATCGACCCCGAGGCCCTCAAGGTTCTTTATCGCCTGGCCCGGAACAATTACACCGCCTACCTGGTCGGCGGCGGCGTCCGGGATCTCCTCCTCGGGCGGAAGCCGAAGGACTTCGACATTTCCACGAACGCCAAGCCGGAGCAAATCCGCGCCCTGTTCCGGAACTGCATCCTCATTGGCCGCCGCTTCCGACTTGCCCATATCCGCTTTGGCGAAAAGATCATCGAGACGTCGACGTTCCGCTCGACGCCGAAGTGCGAAGCCGATCCGAACGACCCCGACGCCGATCTCTTCCAGCGGGACGACAACCTCTTCGGCACCCCGGAAGAGGACGCCCTCCGCCGCGACTTCACCGTAAACGGCCTGTTTTACGACATCGAGTCGTTTTCCATCATCGATTATGTCGGCGGTTCGGAAGACCTCGCCGCCCGCCGCATCCGTTCCATCGGCGACGCGAACATCCGCTTCCGGGAGGATCCGGTCCGCATGGTCCGGGCCGTCCGCTTCGCCAGCCGCCTCAACTTCACCATCGATCCGGAAACGGAAGGGGCGATGCACCGCCACGCCGACGAACTGACAAAGGCGTCCCCGGCCCGCCTCCTCGAGGAAATCACCCGTCTCTTCGCCTTTTCGTCGGGCGAACGGGCGGTCCGGCTCCTGTATGAAACCGGTCTCCTCGCCATCATCCTTCCGGAAGTGGCGGAAGCGATTGATCACAAGAGTATCGACACCGACCTGTTCTGGCGCCGCCTGGAAGCTCTCGACACCGGCGACACCGTCCTCCCGGACGCCACGCCGGCCCTCATTTTCGCGACGCTTCTTCTTGAACCTTTAAAACTCCACCTCGGAAAGGACTGGAGCTTCGACACGACGCCGAAGTTCAAGTTCGACAAGGTCCGCGCCTTCCTCGATCCCTTGGCCCAGCGCCTTCGGTTCCCCCGGAAGCTGGTGGATCGCATTGTCCACATGTATTTTTCCCAGCACCGTTTTTCCGCCGCCATGAACCGGGGAAAACGCGGTTCCCTTTCGAATTTCGTCACCCAGGACGCCTTCCACGAATCGCTGGCCCTGGCCGAAATCGTCCTCGCCGCCGAGAACGGCCAGCACTCCCGCCTCAAACTCTGGCGCGACATGCTGGCGGAACGCATGTACGGCCGGGACGACAGCCCGAACGGCCGGGCCGAACGCCACGACCGCGATCGAGACCGGGACCGGGACCGCGACCGTCAACGTGCCCGTGACGGTGAACGGGACCGGGGG
>JAJQFC010000269.1:20289-22484 GCA_021201355.1 Planctomycetaceae bacterium
ACCCCTGCCGTGACTGGTGGGGTTACGGACTGCACGCGGGGCCCCCCCCCCCGACGGGCGGGGCCGACCCCCCCCACCGCTCGCGCTCCGGGTACCGGGACCGCGACCGTCAAGGGCCGGCGGGCGGCCGGGCCAAAGTGGAGGTTGTGGATAAGGACGCCGACGATGCGGACGACGCGTCGTCCGACGAATTCGGTCGCAAACTGAGCCGTTCCGCCCGTCGTCGCCGGAACAAGCGGCTCCGCCGCCTCCAAAACAGTGAAGAACGGCCGATCCAGGCGCCGGACGCGTCGTCCCCGGCCGAGGCCGGAACGGACGAACCGCGCGCCGTCGCCCAGCAGAAAACGGCGGCCCGGGCCGCCGCCTCGTCGCCCGCTCCGACGAATACAGCGTCGGAAACGGAAGCGTCGGACGTGACATCTTCCCCGGCTGAATCCGCGTCGGCGTCCGTCACCGTGTCGACCGCCGCCGAAGCGCCGTCCGCCTCCCGTTCCAGCCGGTCGCGCCGGGGGAAGGGGAGAAAAAAAGCCGAAGCGCCGGCGGCCGAGTCATCGGCCGAAGCCGTCGGTGTTCCGCCCGCCGACACGAAGGCCGGACCCGCCGCCAAGGCCGAATACGGCGCGGCGTCGGCGGACCCGGCGGCGTCCGGCTCCCGGAAGACGTCGGAGTCGTCCAGGACCAACGAATCGAAACGCGGTCGCGGCCGCGGCCGTCGCGGCGCCGTCAAGGCGGACCCGGCCGGCAGCGAGCCGGTGCGACCGCCGAGCATTCCGGACGAGGCGCTACTCGAGAATCCGACGCCCCTTACCGCCGCCTCGTTCTGGTCCAAACCCGAGCCCGAACCGGAGCCGGAACCGGTCAAGAAGGGCAGGACGAAAAAAGCCAAGGCCGACGACGGCGCCAAGAAAAAAACCACCAAGGCCAAGGCCGAAAAAGGCGCCAAGGGCGCGGCCAAGGAAAAGTCCCCGGCCCCGGACAAGCCCCTCACCATCGACAAGGCCGACGAAGCCGATATGCCGATGCACTGGCTGGACGAGATTTAGTCCGGACCAGACAATCATATATCCATGAAGAAGGGGACACGCATTCTGGGCGTGTCCCCTTCTCTCATGATATTATATAGTCACCGCTGAAATGCACTTTACGAATACGCCGAATGAGCAACTCTTCAGTGGAGTCTACCTTGCCCGCGTATATAATAATAGTGCAGCGTTTTGTATTGGAGAACTCCAGTGAATGACGTTACCAAACGTAACCAAGATGGACGTATCGTCTCCAGCCCCGATATTTGCCATGGATATCCGGTCATACGAGGAACTCGTATAATGGTTTGGCTGGTTTTGGAATATCTTGCCAACGGCGACAGCATTGATGCTGTCCTTGCCGACTATCCGAGCCTTACCCGGGAAGATATCTTCGCCTGTCTTGCCTATGCGTCCAAAGCGGCAAAAGAACGCGTTGTGCCGGTGGAGATCCGCTTTCGTGAAGTATAATCCGGCGAGAACGCGGACCCTTTGGTGGCCTCACACCGTCGGCCCAATCAGCATAAAATACTCCGGATTCTTCCCTTTCCCTCCAAGAAACGGCGTCAACGCCGGTCCCTTGACCGGCAGCCCGTAGGACTTCGCCGTCGCGGTCACGTCCCGGACAATGCGGTCGAGGGCCGAGTCGAGGACGCGTCCCTTTCCCTTGTGCATTTCGCCGGGAAGCGTTTCGTACTGTGGTTTCAGGAGGCTGAGGACGTAACCGCCCGTCTCGACGAGGGACAACGCTTTCGGGAGCACCCGTTCCTGTTTTGTCCAGCCGACGTCCGACGTCACCAGTTTGACCTTCTCGGGCAGTTCGACAAATAGCGCGTTGGTCCGCTCGTGGAGGACGACGCGGGGGTCGTTCCGGAGCTTCCAGGCGAATGTCCCGTAACAGGTATCCACGGCATGCACCCGTTTGGCGCCGGCGTAGAGCAGGGCGTCGACAAAGCCGCCGACGTGGGAACCCAGGTCGCAGCAGATCCAGCCGTCCGGCTTGAGTCCGGCCCAGCCGAGGCCCCATTCCATCTTGTCGCCGCCGCGCCCGACATAGCGCGAAGGCTCGTCAGCCGGTTCCGGCGTCGGCGCCGGTCTCGGAAGCATCCGTCCGGATACTCTTTTTGGCATCGTGATTCCCCTTCAGGCGCTTACCTGGCTCCCGGATGAAAG
>JAJQFC010000056.1 GCA_021201355.1 Planctomycetaceae bacterium
GTGCTTTAACAGCGACCGTGGCAGTCGTATTATCGCCGTATACGCTGTCGACAAACGGCCGCCCACATGTGAACGTGAGTTATGCCCGATACCAATCAACCCGATACGGCAAAGACCACCACCCCACCCGGCCTCGCCACCGCTACTGTTCTGGTGGTTGCCGTCATTCTTATTGCGTTGATCTGGACGGATGTCGTCAACCGCAGACGGGCCATGGCAGTCCAGGCCACGGTTAACCACGCGGAAATGTTCAGCCGCCGCATCGGGCAGTTTTGCGACATGCTTGGTGCGGCCTCCGCCACGGTCGAAGATGTGACACACGCTGTCCGCCGCGCCACACCGTCAGAGGACGGAGCCGAACCGAATACCGCCTCGCTCACCGCGACGTTGAACCTCTTCTCCACCCTTTCCGGAGCCGAGATAAGCCTCCTCACCGATCCCCTCGGCTACGCCATAGCCGCTTCGTCCAACGGCAACCTGACCGATTTTTCCCAGCACTCCATCCTGAACCGGCTGGACGACAGCCGCCTTGTCCTGTCGGCCGGCATCCGCTTTTTTGTTCATCCCGTCACCCGGAAGCCCTACCTGGTGGTAACCACGCGGGCGTTCCGGAGCGATGCCGGGGCGGCCGAGGCCTGGCTCAGCGCCCTCTTTTCCATAGACGAATTCCTGGCCCGCGGCCGGGCCGACGAGGCTCCGGTATACCTCCTGTCCCGGGACGGCTACCCCATTCACGCCGACGGGAAGTTTCTCGGCTCAGCCGTTCTCCGGACCAGTCTGGCCGCGTCCATCTGGCCGGACAGCGACCGGAGCGCCAGCCGTGAGATGCTCCACAGCGTCGTTCAGGTCGGAAAGGACGGAGAATTCGGCGTCGCCAACCTGCCTGGCGGCTTTATCGCCGCGGTCAGCCCGATGCGCCGTCCGGCCGCCCTCCTCTACGTCCGGGGCATCGCCCTGACGGCGTTTGTCCTGTTGGCTGTCAGTTACATCCTGTTCGCCCTGATGGCCAGGGTCCGCCGGGAAAAGGAGGAACAGCGCCTTCGCTATTACGTCAACGAAGTGGAAAAGGCGAAGCGCGACGCGGAACGGGCCAACCAGTCGAAAAGCGAGTTCCTCGCCAACATGTCCCACGAAATCCGTACGCCGATGAACGGCATCATCGGCATGGTCGATCTCCTGTCCCGGACCCGCCTGACCGAGGAACAGCGGGAGTATTCGGACATTATCAAAACATCCGCCTCCAGCCTCCTGACCATCATCAACGACATCCTCGACTTCACCAAAATCGAGGCCGGCAAAATGGTCATCGAGGAAGCTCCCTTCGACCTCCAGGCTACGGCGGCGGAATGCCTCCGGCTGCTTTCGGCCCGGGCCGAGGAACGGGAGAACGAGCTCATTTTCGACTACGAGCCCGGTCTCCCCACCCACGTGGTCGGCGACATGATCCGGGTACGTCAGCTCATCCTGAACCTGGTGTCGAACGCGGTCAAGTTCACCCAGCACGGCACGGTGTGGATCCGTATCAGCGGCGACCTCGACGCGGCGACGAATAAGACCAATTACGTCATCAAGGTCATCGACACCGGCATCGGCATCGATCCGGAGATGCAGGAGCGGATTTTCGAAAAGTTCGAACAGGCCGACTCGAATACGTCCCGCCGCTACGGCGGCACCGGCCTCGGCCTGGCCATCTGCAAGAGCCTCACCACCCTCATGGGTGGCGACCTGACCCTGACCAGCCGCATTGACGAAGGGTCGACTTTCACCATCACCCTGAGCCTGCCGAACGTCAAGCCGGATACCCAGATGTTCGACCTGCGGCAGGACGTCTGGGCCGGCAACCCGGCCATCGTCTACGAACCCCATGAAGGCCTCCGGGAACTTCTCGCCTCCCTCCTCCGGTCGATGGGCTTTGTCGTTACGGAACTGGACGATCAGGACGCCCTGGTCGATCGGATGGCGACAATGGACCCGGACGCCAACCCGCTTGTCCTTATCCCGAACAGCATCGGCGGGGAGACCATGCAGCTCGTCAGGGAGCTCCGGGACGCCAGGGATCAGAACGAGGCGGTTCTCGTCATCACCTCCTATCCGGCCGCGGCGGAAGAACTGCCGAGGCCGAACCCGGGAACGACATACGATCTCCTCCTGGTGAAGCCGCTGTGGCGGATGCAACTGTACCACGGCCTGAACCAGGCCTACCGGGCGGGAAAACGGCAACAGCGAAGCTCGACGCGGCTCGTCTCCCAGACGCCGAAGAAGGACGACGAAACCACCATCGGGGACGGCATCCGTGTTTTGCTGGCCGAGGACAACATCGTCAACCAGAAGGTGGCGAAAGGGATTCTCGTCAAGTACGGCTACAACGTCGACATCGTCGGGAACGGCCGGGAAGCGGTGGAAAAGGTGACGCAGGAGTCCTACGACGTCGTCCTCATGGACTGCCAGATGCCGGAGATGGACGGGTTCGAAGCAACCCTCCGCGAAATGGAGACGAAGAAGGGCGACGGC
>JAJQFC010000290.1 GCA_021201355.1 Planctomycetaceae bacterium
CGGTACAAGACCGCGTGCTCCAGCGGGCCTGTTCGGGCACGCCGGGGCGGGGCAATCCGCACGGCGGCGAACAGGCGGCGACTTTTCATCGCGTCATTCCGGGACGGACCGCGCCCGGAACGGCGGGGTCCGTCCCTTTCCGCCGCTCGCCGTCCGGTCCGCTATCGTATTTTTCCCGGGGGGACGACGTGGAAGCCACCGCCGACGCCGTATCCATAAGCTATTTCTGGGCGGCGCTCCTTGGGCTGGTGCAGGGGCTGGCCGAGTTTCTGCCCATTTCCTCGAGCGGGCACCTGGCCCTGGTCGAACACCTCGGCATGGGACAACCGGCTCCGGCCAGCTTCGACATCCTGCTCCACCTGGCGACGCTTCTCGTCGTTATCGCCTATTTTCGCCGGACCATCGTCTGGTACTACCGGAACGACATCCGCGTCCTCCTGTTTGTCGTGGCGGCGACGGTTCCGACCGGGCTGGTCGGCGTTTTCCTGAAGCGCTATTTCGAGGCGCTCCGGCTGTCGCCGTCCCTCATCTGTATCGGCCTCCTCGTCACCGCCGCTCTCCTGGCTACGGCCGAGTCGCAGCGGGGCGCCGGGTACCAGCTCCGCGACCTCGGCTGGACCGGGGCGGTGGCGGTGGGGATGTTCCAGGCCATGGCCCTCGCTCCCGGGGTAAGCTGGAGCGGCAGCACCATCGCCGCCGGCATGCTGGCGGGGGTAGACCGGGAAGAGGCGTTTTCGTTCAGCTTTATCCTGTCCATCCCCGCCGTGGCCGGGGCGGTGTTCCTCCATGTCGCGTCGGCGTTCCGGCACGGGGAAGGGTTTTCCGGCCTCCTTGCCGGGGTCGAGGCCGGGCCGTTTTTCCTCGGCTTCATCGTGGCGGCGGCGAGCGGGTATGGGGCGCTCCTCCTTCTCGAACGGCTGGTGATTGGCGGGCGGCTCCTCTATTTCGCGCTGTACTGTGCGGCCGCCGGCCTGGCCGGACTTGTTTACTTTACTTTCATGTAAGAATAAATCGTTTGATTCAAGGAACAATTATGGCAAAGGCGACAAAGTCGGTAAAGAAAAGCCGGGGCATTGTCGGCGGCCTGGCGGCCGCCGCCATCGGCATCGGCATGATGGGACTGGCGGTGTTTATGGCGCTTTCCTTCCTCACCGGAAACGTGCTTCTCGATCCGATGACGGCGGCGGAAGACTGCTGGACCGGTATGCTCGGCGCCTACCTCGCCTACGGCGGCATCAACACTCTCGGGCTGGTGCCGGCGATGGTGACGGCGGTTCTCGTCTTTTTCTGGGGCGTCCACGTCGCCGCCACCGGGCGGTTCATCACCACCTGGCCGCAGGTGTTCGGCGGCGGCCTCATCATCGTCGCCTCCGCCCTCGGCGCCTGCGCCTTCAGCGAGCACTACGACATGGGCACGGGCGGCCTCCTCGCCGTCTATGTCTCGCCGCCGGCCATTCTCTATTTCGGCCGTCCGGGCCTTATCCTGGCGGCTCTCGGCGTCATCACCCTCGGCGTCCTCCTCGCTTTCGGCGAGTCGGCGGTGAGCGCGGTCCACCGGTCCGTCTTCTTTCTTCGGGACGCGTTTTTCGTCTTTCTTGGCATTCTCGGACGGAGCCGCGACCTGTTCCGCATGCTCTTCAGCCCGAAGCTGGCCGTGGCCGGCGGGGCGGTGGCGGACGGGTCGAGCGTTTCCGACACCTTCACTCCGGTCGAACGCACCGGCCGGGACGAACTGACGGCGCGGCGCGAGCGGGCGGCGAAACAGGCCGGGCCGGACCGGGCCGCCAGCCGCTCCGCGTTTAACGACAAGGAAACGGTCGTCGACGACGGCCCGGCGGCGGCTGCGGACGAGACGCCGGCTCCGTCCGGGGAAGCGGTGGCGGAAGAGGAAGCCGCCGCGCCCGCGACGCCGTCAGCGGCGCCGGGCAAGGCGTCACTCGAAACGACGGTGACGACACCGCCGACGCCGGCGCGGAATCCGATGAAGGAATTCAAACCGCGAAGCGCCTTCCATTCGCGGTACCTCGACCTCGACTTCGACAGCGCCGGCGACGGGACCGATACGGTGCCGGTCCGGGCGGCTATCGCTTCCACCGAAGCGGAACGGCCGGTGGCGGACGTTATTATGGACGTCGAGGCGCTGACCGAGGAATCGGACCGCATCGAACTTTCGGACGCCTTCCGGGCAATCGAAGACAGTGACGCTGACGACCGCGCCGACGAATCCGATTTTGTCGTCGCTCCCAACGATCGCGATCCTTATGGTAACGCCGTCGGTGGCGATTCCACGGACAACGACCCGGAAGCGGACGAATCGACTTCGGATGTCATCGCCGACGCCATTGTTCCGGTGCCGCCGTCTCCGTCGGTTACCCCGGCGGCGCGGCCGGGCGCGGCGCGCCGGGGGGCGGGGGGGGGGACGGCTGCCGGGGGGGCCGGGGCGGGCGGGCGGGGACGGGTGCGGTGGGGGGCGGGTGGGGGGGGTTGTTGCGGGGACGAGTTGCCGTG
>JAJQFC010000314.1 GCA_021201355.1 Planctomycetaceae bacterium
AAGATCGGCGGCACCGTCAGATGTGCATAACCGACACATGGACGCCCTGGCGCCGCTCCCGGCCATGACCGCGCCGCAGGCGCCGGCGGTGTCGTCCCTCCCCGACATCCCCCCGCCGGTGCCGCTTCCGGCCATGACGGCGGTGCCGCCGTTCCCGGCGGCGGCGGACGGACTGCCACCGCCCGGTCCCGCCGCCGCTCCGTTCATGCCGGCGGCGCCCATGGCGGCACCGTATCCGGTGACCGCGTCATCCGGCCCGTCTTTCCCGGCGCCGGTCCCGGCCTTCACGGCCCCGGTGCCGGTTTCGGCACAGCCCGGGATTGGCGGCATGCCGGGAGCGACGGGTTTGGCGGACGCATCATATGTCACCAGTGCGTCGGATGTGGTGAATGCGCCGGGCGGAATGAATGCAGCAAACGTCCCGGGCATGTCCGGAGCGACGACGCCTACGGCGAGCCCGTCGGCGTTGCCGTTTGACGTTATCGACCGGCCGGTGGCGCGGATCGATGCGCCCACCGTCACCACCATGGACTCCGTCGTCATGCTGGACGGTCGCGGATCGGTCGGCCTCGGGAGCGGCAGGCTGGAGTTTCTCTGGCGACAGATCGGCGGTCCGTTCGTGAGCGAGTTCGAGCGCGTCTTCAACGGCGCCGCCGAGCGGTTCGCCGCACCGGAGCCGGGCGTATATGAATTTGAACTGGTGGTGGTGGACAGCGGCATCGAAAGCGCCCCGGCGCTCCACCGGATTACCGTCAACCCGGGCGCTGAACCGCCGGTGGCGGTGGTCCTTGCCCCGGAACGGGCCATTCCCGGCGCCATCGTCAGGATGGACGCGACCAGGAGTTACGATCCGAAAGGGAACCCCCTAATCTACCGCTGGCGCCAGACCGGCGGTCCGGCGGTGAAGGATTACATAATTGAAGAACACGTCGGTGACGCCGCCCCGGCCTTCCGGCCGGAAGCGGAGGGGATCTATTCCTTTGAACTCATTGTCAGTAACGGCAAGCTGAACAGCCGGAGCGTCGAAATCGACATCTTCGTCGGCAATGCCGCCCTGCCGCCGCTCGTCACCATGCAGGGTCCGGAAGCCGTGGCAGCCGGCGAGGCGGCGACCTACCGGGTGATGGTGGAAAACGCCCCGAACCGGCGTTTCACCTTCGAGTGGCGGCAACTGGACGGCCCGCCCGGCGCCCTTCGCCAGGCCGACGGCATCCAGGCCACGGTGGTGCCGCCCCGGCCCGGCCGCTATGTCTTCGACGTCGTTGCCTTTGAAAACGGCAGGGAAGCCGGCAGCGCCCGCCGCGTCCTCGAAGTCTTTCGTCCGACAAACGGGCGGGGAACCGGCCCCCGGTTTGTCGAACCGCTTCCCGAATACGCCGAAGTGCGCGGCCGGGCCTCGCCCCGGGGCGCCGGCCGGGTGCCGGACATTCAGCCCCTCCCGAACAGCGCCCCGCTCCCGGATCTCCCCGCCGCCTCCGGCGGCAACCGGGTGGTCGGGTCGAACCGTGGCCTCCCCGCCGCCCAGGTGCTCCAGGGCGGCGCCACCCCGCCCGGACCAATCCGGCGGTGAGGTGGTCCCAGAGACCCGGCGGAGCCTTCACTCCGGTCCCGCATGAATCACCCTCTCCGGCGACAGTTTCGTCAACCACCTTTTTGATGGCAATTCCGGTGAAAGTGTGATTAATCTGATACCCGCTCCGGCAGGACGGCGTTGTCCCGGAGTGATGGATCGTCTTCCGGACTGAACCCGTTCCTGTCCGGGAAGCGTTTCGGCCTGCGTCGACACGGCGTTTTTTGAATCGTTGAAATCGCACGTGCCGACGACAAAAATTGAACGGTTTTGTCGACCGGTTTGTTTTTTCCCTTTTGCCCAATGGTAGTCACCCTATGCCCAAACTTTTCATGGCCAGCCTCGGCTGTGCGAAAAACCTTGTCGATGCCGAAACGATGCTTGGCGAAACGCTCGGCGACGACTTCTCCCTCGCCCTTGAAGCCGACGACGCCGACGTCGTCCTCGTCAACACCTGCGGTTTTCTGGAAGACGCCCGGAACGAAGCGCGGGAAGTCATCCGGGAATTCCTCGAAGTCAAGGAACGCCTCGGCGGCAGCCTGAAGGTGGTCGCCACCGGCTGCTGAGCCGAACGCGAACCGGACGCCGTCCTCGCCGAATTTCCCGACCTCGACGCGGCCTGGGGCCTGAGCGCCCCGTCCGATCTCCGGGAAGCCATCCTCGGCCTGTACGACCCGGGCGCGGCGAAGACCGCCGGACTCGGCTGCCGCCCCGCCCCACGGGAAGGAAGCCGCCTCGTCACCACCCTGCCGTCCTTCGCCTACCTCCGCCTCTCGGACGGCTGCGACAACCGCTGCCACTATTGCGCCATCCCCTCATCCGGGGACCGCTCCGGAGCCGGACCGCCGACGCCGTCCTCGAGGAGGCCCAGGTGCGCCCGGCCCCCGGCGCCCCGGGAAGAGGCCGCCAAAACCACGACACCACCCCCCTAGGGG
>JAJQFC010000011.1 GCA_021201355.1 Planctomycetaceae bacterium
GAGCGCATCGTTCTCGCCGCCGGCAGCCTGGAGACGCCGGAACGCGTTCACTTTGTCGAACGCATACTCGGGCTCTATCCGGATGTCCCGGTGGAACACCGCCTGGACATTCCCCACAACAAAATCCCGCCCGTTACCCATGACTTCTACGGACGCCATGTCGCGGGAAAGAGGACGCTTGTCTTCGGCGTGCACAAATCCGCCGTCCGGTACGCCGACGAACGCGGCAACACCTGTCCGAACTACTGGCATTTTTCGCCGTACGGATTTTGTCCGTACGACTGCCAGTATTGCTACCTCGCCGGCACCCGGAGCGTCTTTCTTTCCCCGTCGGTGAAAATCTTCGTCAACCTTCCGGAAATTTGGGACGAGATCGACCGTACCGCGAACCGTCTCGCCGCGCCGACCGCATTCTACCTCGGAAAACTTCAGGACGCCCTGGCCCTGGAGCCGCTGACCGGTTATGTCGGCGTTCTCGTTCCGCGGTTCGCCGCACACCCGTACGCCCGGCTGACCCTTCTCACCAAGTCCGCCGACGTCGACCGGCTGCCGTCCCTCAATCACGGCGGGCGGACGGTGTTGTCATGGGGCATGAGCCCGCCCGAGGTGCATGCGGAGTACGAGAAAAATGTGCCTCCGCCGGAAGACCGGCTGGCGGCCATGAAGCAATGTGCCGACGCGGGTTATCCGGTACGGGTCAATCTTATGCCGATCATTCCGGTCGGTGAGTGGCGGACGTCCTACGCGAATTTTTTGGAAAAGCTTTTCTCCACGGTGAAGGTGACGCGTCTTACCCTTGGCGGCATGGGTATCTACCCGGACGCCCGCGTCCTGATGGAACGGAAAATCGGCCGCGACAATCCGATAAGTGAAACCCTCGAGCCTGACAGCGGCCGCCGGCACGACAGGCGGCAGCGTTTTCCCCACGCGCTCCGGGTGGAAGCGTACCGGTTTCTTCGGGACGTCGCCGCCGCGCTTTCCCCGAATACGGAACTGGCTCTCTGCCTGGAAACGCCCGAGGTGATGGAATGTGTCGGTCTTGCGGCCAGCAGGGGCCGCTGCAATTGCGTTCTTTAAATTCGGTGTGGCCGCATACACATTGTAGAAAAAGAACCGGCGACAAGACGGTGGTTATTTGAACTGTTCTACATAGTTAGACACCCGGCCACCATTTTCCGCAACCACATGTGCCCGGCATCGACAGTGTGCCGCGAATGCCATATGTGCACAACGCGGAACGGGGGAATCGGGAAAGGCGGCGGTCGAAGGGCGAGTGATAATTTCTTCGCCAAAGGTAGAAAAAGTCGCCGCGGTTCCGTTGCCAGAAGGTTCGAGCCCTCCAACAACAACGGCGCGACGAGGAAATGGCCGATCGTCATTTTCACGTCCCGCTTCACACCCAGGCATTCCAGCACCCTGTCCACGTATCCGTGCGTCTCACCCGCCGTGGACACCTGCAAATGTTCCTGGGTCAAATAACGCTTCATGGTCAGTGTTCGCCGCAAGGCCGGGTTATTTTTTCCGCCGGCACAGACGAAATCCTCCATAAACAGGAGCTCCTCCTCCATGAGGGTCGGCGGCGGCGGAAAGTTCCCGACAATCAGGTCCGCACGACCCTGTTCAAGCAGGTCGATTCCTTTGGAATGGCTGGTGTTTTTCACGGTCAGAAATGCTCCCGGCGCCGCTTTTCGCATCGCCGCGCACAACGTCGGAAGAAACACCATGGATGCGTAATCAGACATGCCGATTGAAAACCGCCTGGTGGTGGTGGCGGGGTCGAACGGGTTCCGCGTCTCCAGTGCCAAAGCAATTTGCCGCAGGGCGGGACCGAGAGAAGTGCACAACGCCTCGGCGGCGGCGGTGGGACACATTCCGTGTGGCGTACGCACAAACAACGGGTCGCCCAGTAACGTCCGCAGCCTGCCGAGGGCATGGCTCACCGCGGGCTGGGTAAGGCCAAGCTGCATCGCGGCGCGTGTTATATTTCTCTCGCGCATTATTACGTCGAATACGGAGAGCAGGTTGAGGTCGATTCCCGACAAATGCACTGAATTCATATATTACATGTTATAAATGAATTGTACCTATGGCAAGGTTTTCCCTACTATCGTTCCGTTCGCGGTTAACGGTGCAACCACGATGGAGTACAACCTGTCTCGACGAGGCGGGTGGGAAGGCGCCGGATCAATTTTTACAGGAGCAGTCATGTCATCGGAACGGTACAAAAACGGTTTGGCAATGCTACAGAAAGTGGATGGGTCGTCCGGTCAACAGGTGGTTGACGGATTAAAGGATATTGCCCCCGACTTCGCCACCTACCTTATCGAGTTTCCTTTTGGCGATATCTATTCGCGTCCCGGTCTTGATTTACGGAGCAGGGAAGTTGCCGTGGTCGCGGCCCTGACCGCCCTCGGCAATGCCGGACCGCAGCTCAGGGTACACATCGGCGCTGCCCTCAACGTCGGGTTGACGAAAGAGGAGATTATAGAAATCATCATGCAGATGGCCGTGTACGCCGGTTTCCCGGCGGCGTTGAACGGCCTGGCGGCAGCGAGAGACGTGTTTGCCGATCATGGGGAAGGGCAGCCGTGTTGATAACCGCGCACTGTGATTTGAGCCGGGAACGATGCCCTTGGAATTTATACAACGGCGTCCTGGAGAGGCTTTAAACTCCCATCGGTTGCGCCTGTTTTTGATTGGAGCAGTTCGGCGACAGCCTTCGTCCTTCCCGAAAGCGAATAGAATATAATGAGAACTTTATCCGTGTCGCTTTCTGCCGCCTGGACCTGCATGGGAGCGAGCAGGTGAACGCCGATGAAAATTATCGATACATACCATTTCATACTGTTCCTTTCCTTCTGTCGAAAAACTCGCCAACGTTTTCCGAGGCGATCGCTCGGATACTTTTGGCTGGAATTCCCGCCACCATCGTATTTGGAGGGACGTCCCGCGATACAACCGCCGCCGCGGCGACGATGGCGTTATCACCTATGGTGACGCCGGGCAAGACGGTCGCTCCCAGCCCGATCCAGGCGTTTCGCCTGACGGTGATGGGGGCGCACACCGTTGTTCGCCTTTCGGCAGGATTTTCCAGATGATTAAGAGTCACCAGATTGACCTTGGGCGCGATGAGGACGTCATCCTCAAGCACGATTCCGCCTCGGTCCATAAAGGTGCAGCCATGATTGACGAATACGTTTTTCCCAATTCGTATATTTCGGCCAAAATCTGCATAAAATGGCGGCCGCAAAATGAACGATTTATCCACTTCGACACCGGTGAGCCGGGAAAACAGGGTACGGATTTCCGCTACATCGTGAACGGTGGAATTAAGTTCGAAAAGAATCCTGGCCGTTTCTTTTATGATACCGCCAATGATGTGGTAGTCAGGGTCGTCAATCGATATTGGTGCACCGGATTTGTCACGTTGCAGAATTCCCATGATAGATCTTTCGAAGAATTTCCCGACGCTTGGCTCTGATTGTTTGTTATAGGCTCATCGCTGACAGGCTCGGCCAGTCGACACACCTGGCGTTACTCATGCCGGCAACGATAGAAAGACATGACGACGCAGAGTGCCTTGGGATTGTAATAGGTGAAGTCTTTAATCATTATCTGTTCGCATTCTTTTCCAATTTTCCATACTCTTCATCGGACACCGGCTCCAGCCATTCGTTGGAGGCGCCTTCGGCGGGAACAGTTACCGCAAGGTGCACGAACCACGAATCCCTTGCCGCGCCGTGCCAGTGCTTTACGCCGGCCGGTATGGTGACGACATCCCCGGCCAGAAGCTTTTGCGCCAATTTGCCTTCTTCCTGATACCAGCCGCGGCCGCCGGTGACGAGGAGGATTTGTCCGCCCTTATGATGGATGTGCCAGTTGTTGCGGCAGCCCGGTTCGAAGGTCACGTTGCTTATAGGCACGCCGGCGGTGGTGAGTGCGGTAAGGTAGCTCGTCCCAATAAAATATTGGGCATAGGCGCTGTTTTCTTCCCCTCTCGGGAAAATGACGCCATCGGCGATGAAGCCGTTGTTGACGTCAACTACGGAATCCAGCACCGCTCTGGCGCTACGACCGATGGCGACGTCGACCGTATCGCCCAGAACCGCCGTTATTTCTCGTAATTGGGCTGGCGTGATGCCGATGTTCATGCTGATGTTGATATGGCTCCGCAGCTGTGGCTCGACCCCGGGGATGCTGGCGAGAGCGGAGACTGTGGCAATTTCCCTGCTTTGCCAGTCAAGATTGTCCCGTCCGAAGATATCGCCGAACAAGTGGGCTTTCAGGAATTGGTCGGCGGCTGGCGCGAAATCCATCAGTCCGCCCCGTACCGGAGCACCGGCGAGCGCGGTCTGCGTTTCTGTTCCCAGTTCCAATGCCGTTTTCCCGTCACGGGGAAACGGACCAGCCTCTTTGCCCATTTCATCGGCGATGCCCTGATTTCTTCTCGTATCGAGCGTTTCGGAAAATGCGGCAAGGGCGTTGAGGCAGCGGGGAAATCCCGCATAGGCGTACAACTGGACGATGATCTCCTTTATTTTATTGATGGTCAGGCCGGCATCGAGTCCTTCCTCCAACGCCTTTTTCAATTTTTGAATGTTGCCGCTGGCGGTGCAGGAAGCTATGGGAACGATAGCTTGCTGTTTGGCGGTCAGCGTTTCGCTGTCCATGGTGAATCCTTCCGTGCAACTGATAAAGAAACAGATAACGACAAGTAATCTCTTCATAAAATCTTCCTTTATATTTTCGCCCTAAACAGCGACTCCGATCGCCGTGGCTTTAAGGGTCAGTATAAAGGCAAAGTATAGAATAGCAAATACTTATAAAAAATACTAACTAATGCTTTACAGGCATATCATGCGAGAGTACGATAATAATAGCAAGAAAGGAGGATAAGATGGAAATCCGGGTGTTGCGATATTTTATCGCGGTAGCACGGGAGGGAAGCGTAACCGGGGCGGCGAATTTTTTGCATTTGACCCAGCCAACCCTTTCGCGCCAGATCAAAGAACTTGAGGAACATCTCGGCATAAAGTTGTTTGAGCGCCGGAGTCATACCATGGTGTTGACCGCCGAAGGGGTGCGGTTTCGCCAGCGCGCCGAAGAAATTCTCGACATGGTCGACAGGGCGGAAGCGGAATTTTCTTTTCCGGACGGGTCTGTCAGCGGTGAAATCCACATCGGCGGAGGCGAAACGCGGGTGATGCGGCTTATTGCCAGGATTCTTCACGGAATACATAAGGACCATCCGGCCGTGCGTTTTCAGGTTCACAGCGGTAATGCCGAAGACGTGATGGAGCGGGTGGACAGGGGGCTTTTGGATTTCGGCGTTCTTATCCAGCCGGCGGATATCGGCAAATACGACCACGTCAACGCTCCGGCGACCGACGTCTGGGGAGTCTTGATGAGGAAAGACAATCCCCTTGCCAGAAAGAAAGCCATCCGCAAAAAGGATCTTCTCGCCATTCCCCTTATTTGTTCGCGATAGGCGACGCGACGCCTGCCGGCGTCGAATCCACTCGTGGACTGGTTTGGAAACGATTTTCAGAAATTGGACGTGGTGGCAACCTACAACCTGGTCTATAACGCCACCCTTATGGTCGAGGAGGGAATCGGTACGGCGTTGGCCCTTGACGGCCTGGCAGACACCACTTCAACCGGCAATCTCTGCTTTCGGCCTTTGGAGCCGAAGGTGGAATCGGGCCTTATCATCGTCTGGAAGAAATATCAGGTTTTTCCGCCTGCGGCGCATGTCTTCCATCAAAGAATAATGGAAGAATTCAGCCAACAAATCCGGCCGTCAAAAAAGTAAAGGCTGGGAGACGATCGGTTAGTCGTCAGGCTGGTCCACGCCGGCCGATTATGACCGCCTCGGCCTATCGTCCCGTCGCTTCTAAAAACCAATGCCGACGCTGGCGCCAAGGGAGTGATTCCGGTAGGAACCGGCGAACTCAAAAGTATAGCCGACGTTGACGGCGACGCGGCCCACATCCGCTTTCAGGCCGGCCGCCGCCCGGCCTCGCGACCGGACCGCCGCCGACGCCGCCCTGAAACTTCCGGCCGCCGATGTACCGGCAAACCGGACGGTGGCGGCCGGCCGCCGGTCGCCTATTTCCGGAATCCACGCCGCTTCCAGCCACGGAGCGACGGTTTTCCCCGTCTCGGTGCTGAACCGTTTTTCCGCCAAAACCGAGACAGGCACTTCTACCGAAGCGTACCGGAGGGCATCCGTTTGCATGGCGGCCAGATCGCCTGATTCGGAAAACCCGTCCGAGCGCACCCACACCGCGTCTACTCCGACCGACGGGACTAACCGCACCCGGCCTGGGAGATCGGCGATATAACCGATGCCCAGCCGCGCCGACCATATGTCGTCCCGGTACTTCGCCGCATACTCGTACGCTCCGAGCGTCCCGTACGGGGTGGTGCGGCGGGCATCGTTCCAGGCTCGGCCGTATCCCGCCATGCCTTCGATAAACAGGTCCTGCCGGCGGTAGTTCATGAAGAGGGCGGCGTGGGCCATGTCCGCCTCGACCCGGCCAAGGACGTCCGCCATTTCCGTCTTTTGGCGACTGTATCCGGCAGCCAGGCCGAGGGTGAAATCGCCTAAGCGTTTCTTCGCGCCGACGGCTATGCCGCCGCCGTCGATGTCGTAGCCGGCATAGCCGTTGTGACGCCGCTGTTTCAGCCAGCTTCCGAAGGGCGAGGCGAAAACTTCCGTCCCACCCAATCCATCGTGGCGGAGCGAGGCCAGGGCGTGGCTGTCCGTCCGGTCGACGGACGCGTTCAGGTAATCGCCGTCGATGCCGGTGACAAAGCCGGAACTCCCGAGGATATCGTCACGGATGGACGGCACGGCGCGGGCGAAGCTTCGGGAGGCCACCGTCCCGGCGCGCGCGGCAGCGGTGTAGAGGGCCGCTTGTGGGCGGTTCAGGAAGACGAGCGAACGATGCAGGGCGTTTTGCATTATGTTCATGTAATAGAAATGATAGTCCTGACCGTGGCAGCAGCCTGCCGGCCAGCGCGGGTCCAGGGCGGGTACCAGCGACGGATCGATGTCGGTCAGAAGCGCGCCGGTTTCCGGATCGACATAGGCGTCCGCCACGCCCGGAACCAACCGGTAGATGTCATCCGGACCGGCCATGAGGGACCCGAGATTTTGATCCGTTCCGGCATAGGTTCCGTCGCGCTGCCAATTCAGCGGGTTAATGGCGATTGCGCCGGGCAGAAGCACCGGGTTCCCGACCGTTCCCGGCGCTTCCGTGTTCCACGAAACAACCACGCCGGTGTCGTCGGCTCCGGAAGCGAAGGCGAAGTCGCCGGCGGAGAGGAAGTCGTCCGTCACCGAGTAGCCGATGAGGTAGGAGGCGACCATCCGGTCCTTCAATTCAGGGTGTTCCCGGAAATAATCGGCCATGGCCGACAGCAGCACCATCGTCCCCTGTGAGTGGCCGGCGAGGATGAACGGGCGTCCCTGGTTGAAATTGGCGAAATAACAGTCGAGCGAATCCTTGAAATCCGTGGCGGGAATGCCGGCGGCGATATCCATCAACTGGTCATGCTCCATAATTCCCAGAGTCTTGTCGATATTGAATTGACGGTAGAAGGGCGCGTAGACGTTGGCTACCGGCTCGAAAGCGGTGGCTTGTCTTGAATACACGTCGGCGGCGCCTGCCGTCATGGACGCGTCGTCGATGTCACAGTACATTCTTTCTTCGCCCGCTTCGGGTTGCCACGTCGTCGGATAGAGATAGATGACGTCGACCGGCAGGGAACCGTCGGAAATATGCAGCCAGCTGGAAGGATTGGCATACTCCACGGCTCCGGCGGCGGGAATAAGCATGAGGAGAAAGAACAGGCTTCCGGCGAGACGGGCGGGGAGGGACAATACCATCGTTTCTCCTTTAGAAGATGAGGTAGCGTAGAATAACAGCTATCTTATCGAAATATCAAGAGAACCCGCAAGCGGCGATGTCTGTCGTTTCTGCAGTAAAAATGGCAAAAAACGCACTAAAATACGCAAAAGAACACTGGTCGCGGAAATGGTGGGTTTTCGTGAACGTCCAGCTAACAGAGAGGCTGGAGGAGGTGGTAAAAGGTTATTTTTGCAGTGTATTCTACTTTTTATGACGTCCCGTCTTTTTTTCTAAATTCCATCCGTACAATTCTACAGTAATGCGAAACTTACTTACAAATCTTACCGGCCGGATCGGGCGTGAAAACGAAACCGGTAAAATGGAACTCTACCACCTCAACATCAGGCGGCTTCACCTGCTCCCCGAAGAGGCGACGGAAGGGATATCATCCGTCCGGCGAAGAAAGATGGAAAAGTACCGTAACCGGGATGACCGCCTGCGGTCGCTGGCGGCGGCGATTCTTCTCCGCTGGCGGTGTGGCGATGGAGAACTTTTGGCAGATACCTACGGCAAACCGTACCTGTCCGCCGGCCCTCATTTCAATCTATCCCATTCCGGCGACCTTGCGGTTCTGGCAATGGGCGACGGGCCTGTCGGAGTCGATGTGGAAGAGCACCGGGACGGTGATCTTTCTTCCCTGGTCCGCGCCGCTTTTCACCCGGCTGAGCGGGGGCATGGGCGCGGGACGCTACGGTTGAGAAATTTTACGACCTGTGGAGCCTCAAGGAAAGTTACGCCAAAATGATCGGATTGGGTCTGGCTCTCGATCCGAAGTCCTGCAGGCTGGTCTTCAGATATGGCGCTATCGGCGTTCACCGGGACGAAACCGCGACGTTCCGGTTGTACCGCCAATTTCCGGGATACAGTCTAGCCGTGTGTTCCCGGAACTCCACGCTGCCAGACGGTACTGTCGAACTGACCCCGGAATTGTTCCGTGCGGGACTTTATGGAAAAATCAATCGTATCCGCGTCACAGACGGCCGTGAATGAATCGTATTAGATCGGGTCTGCGAAAATAGTTTTGGTCTATTTCCTTGCGTCGCGAAAGGAGCTTTCCTGTCAGACCAATCACCCGGGTCGTCCGTCTCAATAAGAGCGCGCCCGCGCTTTTTCATTATCCTGTTCATCCTCGTCCTGGCCGTGCCGGGGCACGGATCGGCCGTCTCGTTTCCGGCAACCGGAGCGGAAGTGCGCGATCGGCTGACTGCGCTCGGCGACAGCCTGTCGCAGCCGGATCAGGTCAGGGCGATTTTTCGGCGCGCCCTGAACGGCGGAGCCGCCGAAGTATTTCGTGACAACGCGAACGCCCTCCGTGACCGCTTTGCCGATGTGGAAAACGCCTGGCGCCAGACCGGGGGCAGTTCGACCGACCCGGCCGACGCCAACATCCTGTTTCTCGGCGGCATGCTCGCTTCGGGAACGACCGGACAACAACTTTTCGGCTCCCTTTCCGATGTTATGGTTGCCAGCGGCTTCAACGGAGCGCGAAACTTCTCCGCCCTCCGTTCCGCCAATACCCGCCGCGCCGCCGTTCTCCGTGCCCGCGCCGGAGCGCTTCGGGACGCCGCCCACAGCGCCTTCGTTCCCTCGTCCTCCGCCCTGGCCGCCCCGGTCGAGGAACGGCGAAGCGGGCGATTCTGGGTAAAAGGCTACCGTGGGTTCGAGGACATGAAGGTACTTGACGGCACACCGGGCTACCGCTATCAGGCATCGGGGTTCAACGTCGGCTATGATTATAACGTCGGCAACTGGGTGCTCGGCGCGAATATCGGCCACGCCGACGGCGACCTGAACAACGACGGCTCTTCCGACGATAACCGCATTCGCGACTATTCGGTCGACCTGTATGGACAGTACACCTGGGCGACCGGCGCCTCCCTCACCGGGTTCTGCGGCTACACCTTTTCCGACAACGATATGGTCACCTACGCCACCCTCGGCCCGGTGTATTCCGATTATCGGAGCGACAGCGTCATCGCCGGAGCGGAACTGGGGTACGGTATCCGAAAGGGCGGCCTCGCCGTCACTCCCGCCGTCGGCGTCGAATATCAATACGCTGTCAACGAAGATTACGCCACTCGGGGGGTCGTGTTCCAGCAGTTCCGCGACATGCGGTCGAAATCCCTGGAATTCCCCGTCCGTCTGTCCCTTGCCTATTCCTTTTCATCGGGACCGGCCGAAGGGCTGAGCCTTTCCGTCTCCGGCGGCTACTCCTACGAACATTACGACGACGGCGCCTTCACGACCGTGTCTTTCATGCGCCTGGGCGGCGCCGCCTTTCGGATTCGCGGCCAGGGGCCGGGACACCACCGCTGGAACGGCTCCGCCGCCGTGCGCTATGTCCGGGGCAAGTTCGACATCGCCGCCGAATACGCGTATAGCGGAAGAAAAAAATTCTCCGCCAATACGGTCGGCGTGACCTGCGGGATATCTTTTTGATCATGAGGGGATTGTATGACTGGAACCGACGCCGCCGGCGGACTGAAGACCGTGCACGACGAATTTCTCCGCGTGGCCGGTTCCGTGCCGGACGATCCCGCCGTTCTTTTTGAAAACGGCGGAAAACTCCGCGCCATGACCTACCGGCAACTAGCGGACTACAGCGGACGCCTCGCCGGCATGCTCGCGCGGGCCGGCGTCGGGCCGGGCGCCTGCGTGGCGCTCCTGCCGGAACGCGGTTTCGACCCTGTCGCCATGATGCTCGGTGTCGCCCGGGCGGGCGCGGCATTTACCTTTCCCGGTTCGGCAATTCCGCCGGAACGGCTCCGGTTTATTCTTCACGATCTCTCCGCCGCCGTTGTCCTTTGTCATTCCCGCCTGGCGGAAACGGTTCCGGCCGGTTTCAAGGTCATTCCGGTGGACAAGGTCGACTGGCGAAAGGAGTAGACGATCACTGTGCCGAGCCCGATCGGACCGGACGATCCTTTTGCCATATGCTACACCTCCGGCACCACCGGCGTTCCCCGGGGCGTCGTTTTGAATCATGGCAATCTGCTGGAATTCTGCCGTATGGACGCCGTGGTGGAAAGCCTGGACAGGACAACCCGCTCGCTGGCGCAGGCGGATCTGTCTTTCGACGCGTTCATGTGGAACACGCTGCCGACGCTGTTGGCGGGCGGCCGGGTTTTCATGGTGAGTGCGGACTGCCGCCGTTCCCTTCATGAGACGCATGAGTTCATGCTGCGCCACCGGGTGACCCACGTCTTTTTCACCACGCGGCTGGCCGAGGAATATATCCGCGAATACGCGAATCCTCATCTCCGGTACTTCGCCATGGGCGGTGAAAAAATGCGGCCGGTCGCCTTGCCAACCTATCCCCTGTACAATCATTACGGGCCGACCGAATGCACCATATACGTAACGGCGCATCGCGTGGACGGGACCGAGGGCGAAATCCCCATCGGTCCGCCGCTCGGCCGGAACCGCATCGTCGTCATGGACAAGGCCGGGAATGCGTGTCGGGACGGAGACGAAGGGGAAATTTGCGTTTCGGGACCGCAGGTCTCTCCCGGTTACCATAACCAACCGGAACGAACGGCGGAAAAGTTTATCGCCAATCCGGTGTTGGACGCGCAGACCGACCCGGCCTGCTACGCCCGGATGTACCGGACCGGAGATTTCGGCGTCTGTTCGGCAAATGGCGAAATACTCTATCGCGGCCGGATGGACAGGCAGGTGAAGATACGCGGCTACCGCATCGAGCCGGAGGAAGTGGAGATTGCGCTGCTGCGGCACCCGGTCGTGGACCAGGCGGTCGTGACAACGTGGGAAGGCGGCGACGGCCGGCCCACCTTAGTCGCATATTTCGTCCCGCGCGGCGCCCCGGCGGCCAACGTCCTGGACGTCCTTCGAGATCATATGGAACGGCTCGTTCCACCCTACATGATGCCGTCGTTCTTTGTGCCGATTGATCGGATACCGCTCCGGCCCAGCGGCAAGGTCGACGCCGCTTCCCTGCCGCCGCCCCGGTAGGTCGGTCCGAACGGCGCGGACGGCGCCGGACACGCCTACGGCTTCTTTCGGGTCGACCGCTTCGCCCGGACCAGTCTGCCTTCGTCCATGGCGAGGATTCGTGCGCCGATTTTCCGGTAGTACCGGTCATCGTGCGAAATCGCGAAAATGGTGCGACCTTCGGCATGCAGTTCGGGAAGTAGTTCAAGGTAGAAAAACTCCCGGAAATGCGCGTCGAAGTCCGCAGCCACTTCGTCCATCAGAATAATCTGCCTGCCCTCGAGAATGGCGGTGAGGAGCGCCAGCCGTTTTCGCTGTCCCGATGACAGATCGGTGGTGGAAAACCGTCCGTCCGTCACGGCTACCTTGCCGGAGAGTTCCAGGCGGTCGAGCCATTTTGTGACCAGGGCCGGATCCGGCGCCATGCCGTAAAGGCCTTTGAACAGGTGGAAATCTGGAAAAATGACGGAAAAAAGCGACCGGTAGGCCTCGTTCCCGACCGCCGCGATTTGCCTGCCGTCCAAACGCAGTTCGCCCGACGTCGGCGGAATCAGTCCGGCGAGAAGGCGCATGAAGGTTGTTTTTCCGCTGCCGTTGCCGCCCTTCATGATAACCAGTTCTCCCCGCCCCAGCGAAAAGTCCTGCACCCGCACCACGAACGGCGCTTGGTTGGGTTGGGCCGGGTAGATGAATTCCAGCGTCTCGCAGTCGATACGGGAGAACGCCGCCAGCTCCGGAGCGGCCGGCCCGCCTGCCTTCGGCACAGCGTCCGGGAGCGTCTTGTCCAGCATGGAATCCAACTCCCGGAGGCGCGACAGCGCCAGGTTGGCGGCATAGGCGGCGGGACCGAACTGGACGAGAACATACGCCGGCCATATGGTGACAAGCGTCACCGAGACGATGCGCACCAGATCGGTCGTGGTGACAACGCTCACCAGCGGCAGGACGAAGACGGTCATGGCAAGCGGTATGAACAGGGTCGCCTGTTCCATCACCATGGCCCGGGTGTGGAGGCGTTCGGTGCCGAGCATCCGCTCCGCCTTTTTCCGGGCGGCGGGAATTATCTGCCTGGTAAACAGTTCGTCGGAGCGGGCCGAGTTCATCTTGATTTCGGTGAATCCGTTGACGATGTCGCGAAGGGACGACGTGAAATCGTCCACCGCCGCGCGGTCCCGATCCGCCCGCGCCATTATCTCCTTGTGGATCGCCGTGCGAAGGAACATGACGAGAAGAAGGGACACGGCGATAAGGGCGATGCCGGCCGGCGAAATAAAAGCCAGGTACACGGCGGCGAGAAGGGAAATCGCCGCACCGGAAAGCATGGGGATGAGGTAGCGGGAGGCGAGGACGACCGCCGCCTTGTCTCCCCCAAGGGCGGCGTAGACGACGCCCGGGTCCATGTCCTTGAACGTCGGGTAGTCGATGCGGCGGAGCTTGTCGGCCGCGCTGATTTCGAGTTCGCCGAGGGCGGCGAACGCCGCGTCGGCCACGTCACGCGAGCCGCGCGCCTGTGTCACGTAATAGGCGACAAGGCTCAGGCAGAAAAGGAGCAGTCCGCGAACCGACATCCGGTTGTCGGCGGCGAAGTCCTCCATCGCCACGGACAAGGAGTACATGAGGACGCCCATGCACAACCCGTTGGCGACGGCCATGAACCGGATGCGCCGGGAACGGTTTCCCGCCTTGGCGAGAACGAAGTTGAGAAAATCCCGTGTGGTCATGACTCCCCTACGGTTTCCGGCGCCGTCTGGAAAAGGCCGCGTTGATAGCCGAGGCACTGGAATCCGTTTTCATTGATTATCGGAATCATGTCTTCGGAGATTTTCAGGGATTCCCTGACCCAGAAACAAATGGACGTGGAGACGCCGTAGTCCCGGCCCATGTTTTGGAAAGACCGAATCGTGTCCAGGCTCCAGTCGCGGTTCGGTGCGGTGCGGCCGCGCTGTTTCCGGTGATCGCTGTTTTCCGGCGCCAGATAGAAGTTGTAGAGATCCCGTTCCATGCCCGGGTCGATACGGCCGAGGAGCTGTCCTATCCACGCCAGGATTTCCATGCAGACGGTGAGAAATTCCGGTTTGAAGTTGATAATGTTGTTTTCCCTCAGCAGTGCGAAAAAGTCGCGCATGCGCTCTTCCGTCAGGTAGGAGGGGAGAATCGGCTGGACCAGCGCCGAATTGGCCAGGATTCCTTTTTCCTGGCACAGGCGCACGGCCCGCATCCGTTCCTCGATGGGCGCGGCGTAGGGCTCGATCAGGGACCGCAGTTCCGCCGGCATGATGGACAGGCTGGTATTGAACTGCATTTTTCCTTTCAACCGCGTGAAGAGTTCGATAATGCTGTCTCCGCCGTGCCGGTATTCGAGGTGGCGGACGCCCGCCTTGGAGGCGATGAACAGCCGCGCCCGGGAATTGGGGAACTTGTGGTAATGGGCGATGAATGTGCGGAGGATGTCGTGGGCGATGCCGGTTTGCAGGGTCGGTTCCTGAAACGCTTCGGTCTTGGCCGAATAGTAGAAGTAGTGGTCCTCTTCCCGGGTTTTCTCGAGGACGCGCTCGAGAAGGCGGCAATAGTTTGTGTATACGGTGAGGGGCTGCTCATGGACGCCGTCGGTGATGAGGCAGTAGAGGCAGCCGACCTGGCAGCCAAGCACCGGGCTGACCTCGTAGGTGAGAACCGGGCAGCGGGAGGTGTAGTTGTGCACCTCGAGTTCTCCCCCCTCGTCTATTTCAGCCAGGTGCAGGCGCGGAACCGGTATAACCGTCTTCGCCGCCAGGCGGGCGATAAATGAACGCGAACCGGCCTCGAGTCCTGCCAGCGTGGCCGGAGCGACGTCAACGGTGACGCCCAGGTTGTCGAGGTATTTCTTGTCGACGACGTGCGGAACGAAGTCAGCGAGAGAATAAACGTCCGGCGAATTTCGGTATATGGCCGTCAGGTCCATAACGGTGTCTCCTGTCTAACAGGCGGTCTTGTTCGTGCCGCGAAAATATTGAACATGGTCACGACTATTCGCTGCCGTTCCGCCGATCGTTTTTCCCCGACGCTATGACGAGAAGAACGCCCAGAGCCGGCGTCAGGAGGAGCGACGCGAAGAAATAGCCCCAAAATCCGAATCGTCTGTCGCGGCCAAGGTAGGCGACAAGCGCGCTCGCGGCTATCCACAGGTACAGTGCGGGTCGGGGCATTGGCCATCCTCGTTCGGCCGGAGCGGGGAGACATCGGGGGCTCGTTCCGGTGCGGTGTCCGTGGCGCCGGCCGGATCGGGAGCGGCGGGAGAGCTGCCGGTAGCATTCGCCGGGTTTTCCTGATCGGAACCGGGTTCGTCGTGGAAGAATTTCAGCGCGCCGTCCGCGGACAATCCGCCCACCTGGTCGATTTTCGGCAATGTCCGGTCCAAAACCGAATCGGGGTAAATTTCCGCCCGCATTTTTTCAAGCTGGGCCAGGTTTTCCCGAAGCAGATCGTAGTCGGGATTCCAGGTCGGGCCGGACGGCGCCGGTTTGACCATGTCGCCGCCATCGGCTATGGGAAACGGTTCTCCTGGTCCGGCCTGGCCGGAAATGTTCCCGTCTCCGGGTTGGGTCAGAGAATCCGGGTTAAGAAGAAGAGGGAGGCCGTCCTTGCCGCCGATGAGGACAAGTTTGGCGTTCCTGGATGCGGCGAGATCGCGGGTGGCGGCGATGCCTTCGTGCCTCAGGTAGTTTTCGGTCAGGCCTTCGTTGACGATTATCTGGTTCATCCGGGTGGCCTGGGAATCGATGTAGCGGCTCTTGTACCGCTCGTACGACTGGAGGACGCGGTACCGTTCGACAAAGATGTTCTGCTCGGCCACAAACTTGTCGTCGATGGCCTGGCGGAGTGAATCGGGAAGAACGATGCGGCGGATCTAAATGTCAATCAGGTGCAGGGGATGGAGCACTTCCCCTTCGGCATCGACGGAGATGCTCTCCTTCATGTAGATTCTGGCTTGATCAAGAATGCGCCGGCGCAGGTTTTGTGCCAGCCGCGCGTCGTCGAAGCCGGTTCCGTCGCCGTTCGCGGTACCGTTACTGGTGCGGGGATTCCCCATCTGCATCAGGTCGTACAGACCTTCCTGCTGAAAGCCGCCGATAACGAAGCGGACGGCGGAGATGACCGACGGAGAGATCATCCGGTCCTTGTAGTTCGGCCCCGCCATGATATGGAGAAGCGCCGCCCGGTTGTGATCGACCGACCATATCGCCGTTATTTCCAGATTGACCTCGAGGCCGCCCTGGGCCAGGGCCGGAATTGAATAATTTTCTTTTTGCAGGCGACAGTCGTAGGGCGTGATGCTGTTCCAGGGAAGAAACAGGTGCAACCCTTCGCCGTACGTACGGGTGAGGTCGGTCCCGCCGAACAGCCGGTTGAAGAAAACGCCGACATGGCCGGGTCGGATGGTGACGCTGATGCGCGGCCACAGGATCAGGAGAAGCATACCCACGGCAAGCACCGCGACCAGGAATACATCCCGGTTGAAGAGGGCGCCCACGCGTCTTGATGCGCGGCGGGGCGGTGCGGAATCGCGCGTTGCTGACTTACTGGCGTTCATTCAGTGTTATTACCAATGCGATGGTTTCTGACAGAGTTCGGTACTTTTCGGTGAACCGTATTTCGCCGTTTCAGTGCTTCGCAGGATCAGGGGCTGTTTCGGATTCCTCGCCGCAGTGCGGCGTAGGCGGAAGGTCGCCCCCAAACGAGTATGTTCGGGCGCCGTGAACGTCGCGGTAGAATTTCAGGAAATGGACGGCGGTACTACCATAACTTCGGGGATCGTGTTTCATCGGGCGCCCATGGCATGACCAAGGACACTGGTGAGGCACGGCGAAATTTAGAAGCAAAAATGGAGATCTTTTAGAAAACGGAAATTTACTACGAAGTCGCGACAGTTTCGGCTTCCGCGCTCTTGCCGGCGATGACGTTCCCGATCCATTGGCGCGATTCCCGGAAAGCGGAACAGAAGCTGTCGGTCAATTCCTTAACGCCGCTGGTGACCAGACCGCCGCCGGTATGGAAATGCTGCGCAAACATCCGGCCGATGGCATAGGTGGTCATTCCATTAAGTACCGGCTGCGTGGCCACTGCCAGCGGCAGCCCGACAAGGGGCACGCCCAGGGCGGCTTTTTCGAGAAAAGGCTTAATCGCCAGGGTGGTCGCGCCGCCGACCACGGACGAAACAAGGTTTTTGGCAAGGGATTCCTTGTATTCGACGTTGTAGACCTTGCAGAGGTCGCTGACCAGTTTCATCTGTACGAGTGCGTCGGTAAACACGTTGAAAAACGGCAGTGGAATAACCCCGATGCCCATGACAAGATAGACGCGTTTGCGGATGATGTCGCGCACCTCGAGGGAGTCGGGCGAGGGGCCTTTTGTTTCTACTGTAACCAGGTTGGTTTCAGGCGTGTTTTCTTCTTCGTACATGTGATACTCCTGTGGCTGACCGGGACACACCATAATCCACTGTGTAAATTGTACGGCATGCCTTTCTTAATTACAATTATAGAACGCTGTTAAAATTGCAGCGAAATCCGCTAATTTTGCCGTCTAAAACCACTTTGCATCGGTTTCGCGGAATCTACACCAGAACCAATTTATCTTCCGGGGAACGTAATCCCAAGCCTGAAGCGCGCATGGAAATTACCAGATCAAAGAACCGAATCTTCAGCGCGCTTCATGATATTTTCAATGCATTCCGCACTATTTCTTCCGCCAGGCCGGGCGATAGTTTTTTCCAGGAAAATCCGATTCGCTTCAGGCGGGCAACGGTTAGGTCGCACAGGACCGTCGCCGTCACCCGCTCGCCCGCCGCCACCTCGCTTTCATGCTGCCGCACCCGGCCCAGGTATTCCCGGGCAACGTCGGCGAGAAACGGGTCGGAACCGGCGGCAAGCCGCTCGAGAATCCGACGGAGATCGCCGGTCGGGACGACGCGCGGACGGGGGCGACCCGCCAGGGCGAAGACGTCCCCGTACTCCACGCCGTACGGGTTGTCCACATGGTGGACGGCGCCGGTAAAGGCCGGACGTTCGAGGAGAAGGCGGATGGCGCGCGCGGTTTGGTCTACAAAGGCGTAGCGCACGGGCGGGACCGTATCGGCGTAGACCCCGGTCAGGGCGACCAGTCGCGTCAGACGAATGAGGGCGTTATGGCTGAATGTACGCGGCGAGCGGAGCGTTTGCGAATTCAGGGCGATGTTGCCGATGCGGAGGACGGTTGCGGCGAGGCCCCGTTCCATGGCTGAGAATATCTCCGTTTCCGCCAGTTGTTTGGTGCGGAGGTAGTTATTGATATGCGGCGGTCCGGGATCGCGATCAAGCTCGGTCACCAGCGCGCTGTTGACCGCTCCGACGGTGGAGACATGGGCAAAAAATGCGCCTGACTCTTCCGCCAGCCGAACAAGGGCGGCGGTCGCCGCCGCGTTGACGGCATGGGAATTCGGGTACGTTCCGTAGTGGCCGGTGGCGGCGGCGGCATGAAGTATGCAGTCGATGCGGCCCAGACGGGCCAGGATATCGGCGGCGTTCCGGTCCGCCAGATCGACCGGGACGACGCGGAGGCGGGACGACGCGGCAATCGCTTCCGCCGCGTCTCGGTCAAAGTAAAATGCCAGCGTTTCCCGGAGCCGCGCCAGGGGCTCATTTCCCCTGACAGGCAGGATAAAACGCGTTCCCGTCGTGCCCATGTATTCTTGCAGGAGATGGGCGCCGAGAAAACCGGTCGCACCGGTCAGGAGAATGTGCCGCCACTCAATCGCCTCTCCGGGGCCGGTCTTCCCGGCCGCTTCGACCGCTTCCCGGTACGCGGCCGGAATCGTGACCGTTTCGACGGTTCGGTCCGCCGTTTCCTCCGAAGCGACGACGCGCAGGTGCGCCGCGAAATCGCGTAGGACCGGGTTCTCGAAGAGCGTTCCGGCTTCCCCCCGGTAGCGACGCGGGAGCCTGCCCAGCATGGAGAAAACCAAAAGCGAATGGCCGCCCAGAGCGAAAAAATCGTCATCGCGCCCGATAGCCTCGACGCCGAGGAGTTCGCTCCACACCCGGGCGACGTCCCGTTCCGCCCGGGTCAGCGGCGGTCCGCCGGCGACGTCCCGCCGGGCCGGTTCCGGACGCGGCAGTCGGGCCGGGTCGAGTTTGCCGTTCGCCGTCAACGGCCACGCCTCCACGCGGGTCAGGGTGGCGGGAATCATGTGGGACGGCAAGAGCGTGGCGAGGCGGCGAAGGATCTCGTCCGGAGCGGCGGCCGGATCCCCGTCCGCGATATAAAAAGCGTCCAAGCGCGTTCCGCCGGCGGGGTCGGACGCCGGAATCACCCGTGCTTCGCCGACGCCGTCGGTCCGGGCCAGGACGGTTTCGATTTCGCCCACTTCGACGCGTTGTCCGCGCACCTTCACCTGGCCGTCGCGGCGGCCCAGGTATTCCAGATTGCCGTCGGGGAGCCAGCGGACGCGGTCGCCGGTCCTGTAAATGCGCGCGTAGTCGCCGTCGCCCTCCGGACCGGTGACGAAGGGGTTTGGCCTGAAGGCGGCGGCTGTTTCGTCCGGCCGGTTGTGGTAGCCGCGCGCCAGTTGCGGACCGGAAAGGACGAGCTCGCCGGCCACGCCGATGGGAGCGGGCCGACCCGAATCCAGGACGACATAGGCGCGCATGTTCGCCACGGGCCGACCGATGATTCGTTCCGACCGGTCGGGATGGAGCGGGGCAAACGTGGCGTTGACGCACGCCTCGGTCGGACCGTAGAGGTTAAGGACGCGGAACGGGCAGGGCGGTATCCTCCCGGGCGTTTCACCGCCCATGCAGAGAAGGCGCAGGGTCGGCATGTCTGTTCCCCGCGCCACTATGCCGCCGGCGATGCGGGCCGGGAAAACCGCCGTGGTCAGCGAACAGTCGTTGATATACCGGACAATGGCGTCCGGCTCTAGCCGGAGATTGTCGCCGGCGATATGGAGCGAAGCGCCAAGCGAAAAGGCCGACGCGAACAGCCAGACGGACGGGTCGAAGGTAAAGGCAATGTAATGGAGAATCCGGTCGGCGGCGTCGACGCCCAGTTCTTCGGCGGTCCAGGCGACGAGCGCGGCGAGAGCGGCGTGATCCAGTATCGCCCCTTTCGGCCGGCCGGTCGTGCCCGACGTGTACAATAGATACGCCGCATCCCGCTTCTCGGGTGCGATAGGGCTTGGCGGAGCGGGAGCAGAATCACCGGCGGAAAAGGGGTCGATACGGACGGCATGGTGATGAATCGTCAAGCCGGCCGGAGCGACGATGATGGCGGCTCCGGCGTCGTCCAGAATTTCATCCATTCTGGCGGTCGGCCAGGCCGGGTCGAGCGGCAAGTAGATCGCCCCCGCCTTCAGAATGGCGAGGAAGGCAATGCCGGCCTCGGGCGATCGCGGCAGGGCGGCAGCGACGACCATTCCCTTTCCCGCTCCGGCTTTCGCCAGTGTACCGGCCAGAGCGTCGCTCCGCGCATCAAGGGTGCCGTAGGTTATGGTCGTATTTTCAAAGGTAATCGCCGGTGAGTGGGGAGCGCGCAGCGCCGCCGCCCGGAAGCGCCGCACCACCGTGTCTCCTTGCGGCAGCGCCGGCCCGCGCGCGAACGAATTCGTTACCCGATGCATTTCGTCGGCCGATGCCATCGGCAACTCCGCCGCGGCCGCGTCGGGATTTTCCGCCGCCGCTGCTGCCAGCGTGGCGAAATGGCCGGCCGCGACGCGTATCCAGGCCGGGTCGTACGCCGCCGCGTTGTACCGGAAGTAACCGGTTCCGGCCTCGGAAAAGGCGAGAACGAGATCGTACCCGTCGTCGCCGCGCGATTCGACGGGTTCGGGCAGGACCGTGTCCGCCGCCACGGCGGCGGTATTGTCAAAGGCGAAAAGATGACGCGGGAGTGTCCTGACGAGCGCGGGAGGGACCAGGCGGTGTTCCATCGCGTCCTGGAGGTTTTGCTGCACCGCCATGGCCAGACTGGCGAAGGCGATGTTGTTGTCTGCCCGATCGAGTGGAAGCCGCAGCGGCACCACCTGCGCGCACATGCCGACGAGGTTTTCCATGCCCGGCAGAGGCGGGCGACCGGAGACGACGACGCCGAAATAGGGGTCCGTGTCGGACTCGTCGCAGCGGGACAGGAGAATTCCCCACAGGGTGAGAAAATACGCCGCCGGCGTGACGGTAATGGCTGCCGCCGCCCGGCCGCAGCGGTCAGCCGCACCGGCGTCGAGAACCGTCACTGTGGCGTGAATGGGCGGTCCGGCGCTTTCGCGCCGACGTCCTGGCGGTTCAGGCGCTGGCGTTGCGCCTTGGAGCGCCGTCTCCCACCACGACACATCCGCCGCCGCCGCTCCTGGTCCTCCGGACTCGAGCCACGCCGAGTAGGCGGAGAAGCCGGGGGGCGTCCCCACCGGGCGTTCGGGACTGAACAGTTCGTTCAGAAGTATTCCAATACTCCAGCCGTCGAGTATGGTGTGGTGGTAGCGCATGACGAGTTCATGGCTGTCGGCGGCGTGACGGACGACCGTGATGGAGAACAGCGGATCGGAAAACGGGTCCAATCCCTGGTCGTCCCGTTCGGCGCCGGCATCCGGCTCGCCCATCCGGTTCGTAACGGTCTGGCCGGAGACATCGGTGAACCGGTACCGGGCCGGACGCCGGGCCGGAATGCCGAGCCATTCCTTGCCGAGTTCGTCCCGGAAAAACGCGGCGGAAAGCATGCCGTGCCGATCGAACAGTGTTTGCACCCGGGCGGCGAATTCCTTTTCGTCTATACGCGCCATTCGCCAGCGTGCCGTTATCGCGTAGGAAGAACTTCCATCCATGGCGTGGTGCATGAGAAGCATGCGCTGCGTAGCGGTGGCGGGGAAGATTTCGGCGCCCGATCCGAGCGCTTCCGCGATCCGCCGGGCCGTTTCCGCATCCGGGGCGGGGTGGACAGCGGCGGATGGGGCCG
>JAJQFC010000215.1:0-8867 GCA_021201355.1 Planctomycetaceae bacterium
CCGCACGTCGGACCCACCGAAGTCCGGAGGCTCCGTTTCCGACCCCGGCGTACCTGAGGAGCCGGAATTCGGCGGCCCCGTGTCCGACCCCGGCACGCCTGACGAACCGAACTCCGTCCGCCGTCCGCTCGTCCCCGCCACGCCTGAAGACATGGCCGCCGCCGCCGACCGCTACTTCCGGTCCTGCGACGACGCGGGCCAAAGCTACAGCCTGACCGGGCTCGCGTTGTCTCTCGGCTTTTCTTCGTTACGGGCCCTCGACGACGCGGCCCGGCGCCCGGGATTTTCCGACCCGCTCGAACGGGCCAAGCTGCGGGTGGAGAACCGCTACGAACAGGCGCTCCTCGAAGGCAAGGGGTCCGGAACCATTTTCGCCCTGAAGAATTTCGGCTGGAAGGACAGGACCGAACACGAACTGAATCACCATAACGACCTGGACAGCCTGCTGGCGGCGCTGGAGGGGGAAGACGATGCCGACGCCTAAGCAGGAGATCCTCGCCGCCCTCCGGGAGTACCGGCGTGACCCCGGCCTCTTTGCCCGGAAGGTCCTCCGCCTCGAACCGACGGCGCAGCAGCAGGAATTCCTCGCCGCCCTGGCGACGCCCGGGGCGAAGGTCGCCGTCCGCTCCGGACACGGGACCGGGAAGTCGACCGCCCTCGCCGTCGCCGGGCTCTGGTTCATTTCCACCCACCGGGACGCCCTCGTTCCCTGCACGGCGCCGACGGCGCATCAGCTTGAGGACGTGCTGTGGCGGGAATACCGCGCCCTCGTCGGGCGGATGAACGGGTACTGGCGGGACCAGTTCGTCGTCACGGCGGACAAGATCACCCGGAAAAACTCGAATTGCCTCATTGTCGCGCGGACCGCGCGGAAGGATAACCCGGACGCGCTCCAGGGCTTTCACGCAGCGAACATTCTTTTCGAAATCGATGAAGCCGCTGGAGTGCCGGACGGCATTTTCGAAGTCGCCCGCGGGGCGTTGTCCACGCCGTCGGCCCGCGTCGCCATGGCCGCGAACCCGACGCGCCTCTCCGGCTACTTTCACCGGGCGTTCCACCTGTCCCGGGCCGTGTGGACGCGCCTCCGGTTTTCCTGCCTCGACTCGCCCCTCGTCGACCCCGGCTACGCCGCCGACATCGCGGCGGAATACGGCGTCGACTCGGACATGTACCGCGTCCGCGTTCTTGGCGACTTTCCGAAGGCGGGATTGTGGAACCTTATTTCCCAGGACCTGGTCGACGCGGCGATGAACCGGTCGGAAGCGCCCGCCTTCGACAGCCACGCCCCCCGCATCATGGGTATCGACCCGGCCTGGCTCGGCAGCGACCGCTCCGGCGGCGTTCTCCGCCAGGGCCTGTCAGCCCGGATTCTTTTCCGCCACCGGGGCCTGGACACCGTCCGCCTCACCGAACTGGTGGCGCGGAAGGCGGAGGACGAAAACCCGGACGCCATCTTCGTCGACCAGACCGGCGTCGGCGCCGGCGTGTTCGACCAGCTTTTACGGACGGGTTTGCCGGTCATCGGCGTCTCGTTTTCCCAGAGTCCGCTGGCGGCCGACCGTTTCGTCAACAAGCGGGCGGAAATGTGGTGGAGCCTCCGCGAATGGCTCGAACGCGGTCCGGTTCTCCAGGAGGACGCCGACCTCAGGACCGACCTGACCGCCCCGGAATATTTCACGACAGACTGCGGCAAGATTCAGCTTGAATCCAAGGAAGCGATGCGGAAGCGGGGCCTCGCCTCCCCGGACCTCGGGGACGCGCTGGCATTGACGTTCGCCATGCCGGTCCAGGCGCGGCACGGCGGCTTTGTCCTGCAACAGTCCGCCGCCGACTATTCGCCGTACGAATGGATGACACGAAGGGGATAACGCCATGGGAGTCGCAACCGCGTTAATCGGCGGCGCCATGCTCGGCCTCGGGATCAGTTCCCTCGGGAACCGGAACCGGGCGCCAAGCTATTCGCCGTCCCAGATCAATTACCAAAGCCCGGCCGCCACGCTGCCGACGCTCCCGGAAGCGCCGGTCGAGCCGACGGACGACGGTGCGAAAAAGTCCGACGCCATCCTCGCCGCCGAGGAGGAGGAGCGGAAGCGCCGCGCCGCGGAGGCGGCGGCCAACCGGACCAACCACACGAGCGGCCTCGGGATTATCGCGTCCGCGAATGTCGACCGGAAAACGCTCCTTGGGTGAGCGGCGCGCCGGTCGGGTAACGCCCTGTCAAACTTTCCCCGACCGGAAAACGCCCATCCGGACAGGTTCCGCGCCCGACGCGATGCGCCTGTTCAAACTTTTTCTCACACTACCGGGATGAGGCCTGCCTATGACCACGACAACCGATTACGCCCGCCGCGACCCGGGGTCGCGGTCGGACCGATTGCCCGACCGTCCGGCCGAGTATCGCGGCGGGAAGGCCTACCGCCGCCGCTATGCCGAGCTGCAGCCGGAGGCGGACGAACTGAAACCGCTCTGGTGGGAACTGAACGAGTTTGTTCACCCGTGGAGCGGCCGGTACCTGTTTTCCGAAGCAAAGGCGATGGAGAACATCCGCCGCGGCGAACGCATCTACAATTCGATTTCCTTCGAAGTGCTTCGCACCGCGGCGGCGGGGCTGCACGGCGGCCTGACCAGTCCGGCCCGGCCCTGGTTCGAGGTGAGCCACCCCGATGAAAAAATGATGGAGAACCGGGACGTCAAAACCTGGATGCACCAGGTCCAGACGACGATCCGGTCGGTTCTCGCGAAGTCGAACTTCTACCCGACCATCCATCGCCTCTACTACGAAGCGCTGACCTACGGCCAGGGCGTGGCGATCATCGACCCGCACCCGACGAAGGGCATCCAGTGCCGGCTCCTGACCTGCGGCGAATATGTCCTGGCGAACGGCGCCGACCTCGACGCGAACACCCTCTACCGCCGCCTCGCCATGACGGCGGCGCAACTCCGGGAACAGTTCGGCGACCTCTGTCCCGGCTTTACCCGGGCGGTCGTGGAGGCGTTGGCGCGGGGGCGGTTGTCCGAGTCGTTCGACGTCATCCATGCCGTGCAGCCGGTCGGCATGTTCGGGGAAGGGCTGCATCCGATTTTCAACTACGAGTCCGTCTACTACCTCGACCAGGCGGAAGACCCCGAGAACCAGGCGATCCTCGGCTGGTACGGCCACCGGTCGAAACCGTTTGTCGCGCTCAGGTGGGACACCATCTCGGACAGCGCCTACGGCTTCTCCCCCGGCATGATGGCCCTGGCCGACATCCGCATGCTCCAGACCCAGGAGTTGAACGAGTGCGACGGCATCGAGAAGGAAATCAATCCGCCCCTGATCGCCCCCGCCAGCATGAAGGCGCTCGTCAACGGCGGCAAGCTGCGGCCGGGTCAGTGGCTGTTCGAACCGGTGACCGGCGCCTCCGGGGACGGCGGAATCCGCCCGGCCTACCAGGTCCGGTTCGACCTCCAGAAATCGCGGCTGAAGATTCAGGACGTGACAAACCGCATCCGCTCGACCTTCTTCGACGACCTGTTCCGCGCCTTCCTCTTCAACCAGAAACAGATGACCGCCACCGAAGCGGCGCAGCGGATGGAAGAAAAGGCGATGATCCTCGGCCCCGTCCTCGAACGGTTCCAGGCCGAACTGTTCGACGCCGTCCTCGACCGGGTCTTCCACATTCTTTTTCACGAATACGGCGTCATCCCGCCGCCCCCGGCCATCATTCAGGGCGACAACCTGAAGATCGACTACGTCGGCCTCCTCGCCCAGGCCCAGCACCAGATCGGCCTGACCGGGACGATGAACTTCATCCAGTCCGTCATCCCGATTCTCCAGGTGCCGGAGTGGCGCGGCGCCGCCGTCAAGGTGAATGCCCGGGAGATTATCGACCAGCTGGCCAGCGCCAACAACGTCGTCCCGGAAGCGACCCTGACGGACGAGGAATGCGACGACATCGAAGCGGCCCAGGCCGCGGCCCGCCAGGAAGCCGCCGCCATGGAGCAGTTGAAGGGCATGGCCGACGTCGCCCGGACCGCCGCCGAGACGCCGCTCCGGAACGGCACGCTCCTCACCGGCGCGGAAGGGGGAATCGCCGATGCCTGACCCGGACCTGACGGACGAACGCCTGGCCTTCCTCCGCGAACAGCGGGAGAACGACCTCCGGGCCGTCGCCGCGACGGCGGAAGGACGGCGCGTCCTTGCCTCCCTCGTCAGTGACGCCCTCGTCCTTGGCGGGCCTTTCACCGGCGATGGCCGCGACGGCTACCGGGAAGGCCGCCGCCACGCGGCGGTGGAATTCAGGGAAGAACTGAAGGGCGTTCTGCCCCGCGACGCCTTTGTCAAAATCATCTGCCCCGTGGAGGAATAACGCATGGCCGATACTGATGGAACATCCGCCTTTCAGGGCGGGGACGCCGCCTCCGGTTACGGATACGCGTCCGGATACGCGTCCGCGACCGCGACCGCAACCGGTCCCGCGACCGGGACAACCGTTCCCGCCGCGCCGCCCGGCGGGAGTTTTCCCCAGGCCCAGGGGGCCCCCGCCCGGGAACAGACCCGCCCCGCCGCCGCCTACCGGCCGCGGCTGGCCGACGCCGGCACGGGCGGGGGCGACGGCCCGAACGGCGACGGCGCCGGGAACGACGCCGGCGCGGACGGCGCGGACGGCGCGGGCCGGGAGGCTGCCGACATCGACATCGACATCACCATCCCGGACGGCGTCACCGTCGACCCGGACGCCCTGTCCGCCTTGAAGGGCATCGCCCGGGATCACGGCCTCGACCGTGACGCGGCGGAGAAGTGCGTCCAGATACACGTCGACGCCATAGAACGCTTCGAAGCGCACCGGCGGGCCGAAAGCAACCGGATTATCGAGTCGTGGGAAGGGGAGATAAAGTCGCACCCCGAGTTCGGCGGGGCGAAGCTGGCGGAGAGCGTCGAGGCGTTCAAGCTCATGATGCAGAAGTACGGGTCGCCCCGCCTGCAGGAGGATTTCAAGCAGATGGGCGTCTATTCCCACCCGGAATTCGCCTTCATGATCATGCGGATGTCCCGGGACCTGTCGGAGCACCGGAGCGTCGGCGGCGCCAGCCAGGCCCGGCCCGAACGGGTCAGCACCGCGAAGGCCCTGTTCCCCGACTTCAATTGAACACGCGGAAAGCGTCACCGGCCACGGACCGGAGAGAGAGAGCGCGGACGCGCACCATTCCATTTCCATTTTCATAAAGGACAAGAGACATGGCCAAGGTTGTAGGCATGGAAAGTAAGACCCTTTCCGATTTCGCGAAGCTCCTCGGAGCCGACCACCAGATCGCGAAGATTATCGAAATCCTCGAACAGACGAACGAGATCCTCTCGGACGCCATGTTCCTGGAGGCGAACAACGTCACCACCCACCGGACCACCATCCGGAACGGGCTGCCGGAATCGTTCTGGCGGACGCTGAACCGGGGCGTCCCCCGGTCGAAAAGCACCACCATCCAGCACGACGACAGTATCGGCATCCTGGAAACGTGGGCGGTCGTCGACAAGGCCCTCGCCGAACTGAACGGCATGAAGGCGGCCTTCATGCTGTCCGAGAACAAGCCGTTCATTGAAAGCATGAACCAGACGATGGCGGAGACGATTTTCTACGGAAATCTTCAGAACAACAAGGCGGCCTTCACCGGCCTGGCGCCGCGCTACTCCACCCTCGACCCGGCCAAGGCCGAGTCGGCCAGGAACGTCATCGACGCCGGCGGCACCAGCAATTTCTGCACCTCGGCCTGGCTCTGCGTCTGGGGCGACCAGACCATGCACATGATTTACCCGAAGGGAAGCCACGCCGGCCTTCAGAAGGACGACATGGGAAAGACCACCGTCGTGGACGAGGACAACAACGAGTACCGCGGCTACAAGACGAACTACAGTTGGAGCGCCGGCCTCTGCGTCCGCGACTGGCGCTACGTCGCCCGCGTCGCCAACATCGATACGCAGCAACTGGAGACGATGCTGAAGTCGGGCGCCGCCGGCGCCTCGGCCCAGATGCTCAGCCGCTGCATGATAAAGGCCCATTCCCTCATCCCGAACATCCGCGCCGGCCGGGCCGCCTGGTACATGAACCGGAGCACGAAGATGATGCTTGATTTCATCGCCGCCGAAAAGTCGAACGTCAACCTCACCATCAAGAACTTCGAAGGCGAGGAAGTGACGGCCTTCAAGGGCATTCCGATTCGGCAGTGCGACGCGATTCTCGACACCGAGGCGCCGGTCACGGCGTAACGGAGCGGTCGTTTTGGAAAGCAGCTCCTCGAAGGCGGGGGCCGCGCATCCGCCGTTATTGGCCGAGCATTTTTAGAAAACTTCTTCTTTCCGGGAAGATTCTAAAAGTGCGACACAACGCGGACTATTTTTTCGAATCAAGGAGATTCAATCATGTGGGACAGTGAAACGCTTTTCTCGGATGACCAAACCCTCGCCGCCGGCGACTCCGACAACATCGTCCATGTCTCGGGGGACATCGGCGGCGGTAACCCTGTCGTCTTGCAGGTGAACACGTCCGGCGGCGCCAGTGGCGGCGATCTGGTCGTCGTCCTGAAGACGTCCAGCCTCGCCAGTATGGCCGGGGCGAAGGAGATCGCCCGCTACACCGTCCCGGTGGTGAAGGCCGCCACGGGCGGCGTTGTCCTGGCCGCGACGGTGCCGACCGGCTGTCAGAACTTTCTACAGCTTTCCTACTCCGGCGCGACCGGCGGGACGATAACCGCCGGGCTGGTTCTGGCGGCGCAGACGAACAGGTAGGCTATCGGCCTGCCGCGTTGAACTGCTTCTCAAGAATGACGGAGGATTTTTTCATGAGTGCGAACGAAAACACGATTAGCGAGAAAACGTCTCCCGCCGACCGGAAGGCGGCGGCGAAGACGGCGGCCGGAAAGCCCATTCACTGCGTCTGCGTCACCAAGCACTACGACGCCGACAACAACCTCGTCCAGGTCGGCACGGAACGGACTTTCGTCGGCGCCGTGCCGGACCACTACGCGGCTGTGTAATTCCTTTTTCGTTTGCCGCTCATGTCGTCCGGCCTGGGCGGCAAATGCGTAGAGGGGATGGAATCCATGGATTCACTTGTCGAACTGATCAACCTGTCCCTCGCCAACCTGTCGAACAGCAACTTCATCGCCACCCTGGACGAGGAAAACCCGGAAGCCATTCAGGCCGCCGCCCGCTGGCAGGTCGTCCTGAACAGCATTCTCGCGTCGCATCCGTGGGACTTCGCCACGCAGTACGGCGACCTCTCCCTCCTGCCGGAAGCGCCCCGCGACGCGGCCTGGCGCTGCCAGTTCCTCTACCCCCGGGACTGCGTCATGCTCCGCCGGGTCTATTCGCCGGCGGCGCCGGACCGGGACGTCCCGTTCCGCCGCGGATCGCTTCCGGAAAACGCCGTCCAGACCGTGCTGGCGAACGACGCGCCGCTGGCCGCCGAGTACACCCGGAAGGACGTCCTTATTTCGTCCATGCCGCCGTTGTTCCTGAACGCGTTGTCCTGGCGCTTGTCGGCGGAAATCGCCCTGGCGCAGCATGCCGACCGGGACAAGTACGCGATGTGCCTTCAGGCCTACGGCGCCATTCTTGAAGAAGCCAAGGCGGCGGACGCGGCGGAGGGCGGCCGTTTTCTGCCGGTCGTCGGCAATTGGCAAAGGAGTCGGCATGGCTAAAACGCTCCTCGTGCAAAGCGCCTTCAACCGGGGCGAACTCGATCCGGCCTTGTTCGGCCGGAACGATTGGCAGGCCTACTACAGCGGCGCCGCCCAGCTCCGGAACATGGTCTGCCGCACCCAGGGCGGCGTCCTGAAGCGGGCCGGAACGGAATTCATCGCCGAAGCGCTCGACCAGGCCAAGCCGTCCCGGCTGATCTGTTTCAAGTTTTCGGTGCAGCAGGTTTATATCCTCGAATTTTCCGACTACCGCTTTCGCGTCTTCAAGGACGGCGGCATCGTCACCTATCCGGCCGGACACGCGAAGGCCGGACAACAGGTCGTCATCGAGACGCCGTATTCCAGCGACGATATGCAGCGCGTCCGGGTGGCGCAGACCGAGGACGTGATGGTCTTCACCCATCCGAACCATGAACCCCGCCAACTGGTGCGGAGACAGTTCCATCACCAATGGGAGTTTGAACGATTGTCGTTCGGCACGTCCATCGATCCGCCGGACTGGATCAAGCTTGACAAGGACGGGAGGAACGGGGCCAGCTACGTTGTGTCTGCCGTGTCGGACAACGACGAGGAGTCGCTCCAGAGCGATACCAAAACCGGCGAGAAAGCCACCGGGACGAGTATCGGCGTGCCAATCTATGAAGAAATGATGTTTGATCAATGCTACTCCTGGTACATCCAGAACGGGTACGAGTTCCCGCCCGAGTGGGATATCTTTTCACATAAAAAAGATAACAGATGGATTGTTTTTTCATATCTGTACGGCGTTTTGAAGTTCAGCTATCCGATCATCGATTTCGGCAGCAGTGCCACGTACTACGATACCACCGCCCCGAACGGCAAGCGGATCAAGCGGATGACCAACGAACCGTGGTTTGACACCGCTGTCGAATACACAGAGAAGGGCTATGGCGGCGTTCTCCAGGAGCTGCGGAAACGCATCGAGGAATACGTCACCGAGCATAACGAAAAGGCCATCAGCGACGGCCACAACATCCTGTCGTGGAAAGCCGTCCCGAACGCCGTCCGCTACCGCGTCTACCGCTCGCGGCAGACCGAGGCGGGCGAGATGTTCTGTCTCCTCGGGACAACCACCGCCACCACCTTCGACGACGACAATCTCGCCTTCGCCTCCTTGGAAACGCCGCAGGAAACCAATGAGCCGTTTTCCGGAAATGGCAATTATCCGGGCG
>JAJQFC010000215.1:8877-21711 GCA_021201355.1 Planctomycetaceae bacterium
TCAAACCGTCCACCGTTTGGGGGTCGCGGGTCGGGGCGCACCGGAATTTCAACCGGAATCAGACCACGGACGACGACGGCAACAACATCGGCGCCATCAGCGACACCAGTTCATTCGAGCACACGCTCCAGGCCGACGATTCCAATGAAATCCTCTGGATCGTCCCGATGTCGGACCTCCTTATCGGCACCACCGGCGGCGAGTTCCGGATGAGCAGTAACGGCTTCATCATTACGCCGACCAATGTGTCCGCGAAGCGTCAGTCGAACTACGGCTGTTCCGCCATCACCCCCGTTCTCGTCGGCCAGGCCGTCATGGGCGTCGGTCACAAGAACCGCGTCCTCCGCGCCTACAAGTGGGACTATTCCGGCGACGCCTACCGGGGCTCGAACGTCAGCCACTACGCCGGTCACCTCTTTAACGGCCGGAAGATCGTCGACATCGCCCACCAGTACGAACCCGAGTCCATCCTCTGGGTCGTCATGTCGGACGGGGCGCTCCTGTCCATGACCTACATGGACGAGGAACAGGTGCTCGGCTGGTCCCGGAACGATACGGACGGGCGCTTCGAGGCCTGCGTCACCAACATCGCGGCGGACGGGAGCGACGAAATCTGGTTCATCGTCGCCCGGGAGGTGAAGGGGAAAACCGTCCGCTATATCGAGCGGATGAAGAACGTCATGTACGACGGCGAGGATATCCGGAACGCCTGGTACCTCGACTCCGCCCTCGAATACCGGGGCACGCCGACGGAGGTGTTGCGGGGGCTGGCGCACCTCGAAGGGAAGACGGTCTCGTGCTTCGCCGACGGCGCCGTCCACGCCGACCTGAAGGTGATGAACGGCGCGGTGACGCTCACGGAGAAGGTGAGCCGCGCCGTCGTCGGCCTGCCGTTCACGGCGGAACTGGAGACGATGGATCTGGAACCGATCCAGGGCGGCATGATCGGCCAGGCGAACAAGCGGCCCGTGGCGGCGTCCATCCTCTTCTATTGCACGCGGGAATGTTTCTACGGGTCGAAAGAGCGGCCGATGGAAATGAAGTTCCGGGACGAACGGCCGGGCGAATCGTTCGCCGCCAAGACCATCCGGAAGACGGAAATGATCCCCGCCCCGGCCGGCGGCGAAAGCGCCCGGGTCTGGCTCATGTCCCGGAATCCGGTGCCGTTCGGCATCCTCTCGATGGCGGTGGAAATGGAAGTGGGCGAAATGGCGCCGCGGCCCGGGAGGGCGAAAAATGCCTGACTGCGTCATCGTCCCGGCCGTGCCCGGACACGTCGACCACGTCCTCCGGAATCTCCGTCCGGAACACGTCCGGGAAATCCGCGACGCGACCGGCCTGCCTGTCGGCGCCGCCGTTCGGGCGTCGGTGGCGGATTCGTCCGTCGTCCTCGCGGGTGTCGCGGGCGGGGAAGCGTTGTTCCTCGTCGGGGTCTCGAAGTCTTTTCTCCTGTCCGACACCGGGTCGGTCTGGATGGTCGCGACATCGGCCATCGACGACCACGCCATCCCGGCGGCGCTGGCGTTACGGGAACTTTTCCGTCAGGCCCACCGGCTGACCGGAACGCGGCGCATCGAGCAGTGGCTGCCCTGGTGGTACCGGAAGGGCGTCAAGTGGCTGTTGTGGCTTGGTTGGAAGGCGGACGGGACGCGGGTCATACACGGCGTTCCGCACCACCGCATGATTCACGAGGAGGCAACGGATGAGCTTGAGTAACGGAGTGATGGGCCTGTTCGGGCTTGGCCTCGGCGTCGCCGGGACCGTGACCGACAGCTATGCCGCCTACCAGCAGGCCAAGGCCGAAAAGCTGGCGGCGGAGTGGAACGCGAAAGTCATGCGGGACAACGCCGACCTCTCGGACGCGCTGGCCGGCATCGAATTGGAGAAGGGGAAACACGAAGTCGCCATAGCGAAACGTGACGGCGCCCTCCTTATTGAAAGCCAGCGGGCCGGGTTCGCCGCCTCCGGCGTCAAGGTCGACACCGGGTCGGCGCTGGACGTCGTGGTGGAACAGGCCGGCCGCAACCGGTACGACCAGGACATGATCGACTACAACGCCAGGATGAGCGCCTGGGGCTACAACGTCGAGGCCGCCAACCTCCGCCAGCAGGCGGCGATGACCGAGGCGACGGGGCGGAACCCGGGCATTGCGGCGGGAACGTCGCTCCTCGGCGGCGCAACCAGTCTCTTTAATCAGTACCGGAAATATCCGGTGGCGTCGTAAGGAGGAGAAGGCATGCAGGTACCGAAAGTTCAGGGCGGCAACCTGGCCGCGCGCGGCCCGGGCCGGGTGCAAATAGGCACCACCGCGAATGCGTCCCACTTCGGCGCGGACCAGTACCGCGACCTCTCGACCCTCGGCCAGACCATGCAGAAGGCGGGTGCGTCGCTCCTTGACGAGGCCCAGGCCCGGCAGTCGAACGAGGACCGGACGTTTGTCCGGGACCAGATCAACCAGGCCCGGCTGACGTATATGGAACGGTCGCAGGAGATTTTCAGCCGGACGGGAAAGGACGCGGACACCGCCCCCGCGGACATGGCCGCGCTTCTCGACACCATGAAGGCGGAACACGACAAGGCTCTCGGCGACAACCAAAACCGCCGCGCCCTGTTCGACAATGCCTGGTCGGAGTTGGTCCGGCAGGGCGACGAAGACGCCCTGGCGCACCGGCTCGCCCAGATGGCCGTCTACGACCAGGAGACCCTTGACGGGCAGAACGCGGCGGTCACAGTCGAAGCGGCGCGGCAGGTGGTCGCGCCCGGCGGCATCGACGTTGTCCTGAAATATCCGTATCAGGAAATCATCCAGCGAAACATCGCCGAACGCTACCGGGGCCGGCCGCCGGAAGTCGTCGCCCTTCGCCAACATGAAGCGCTGAAGACCTTTCACCTGGAACAACTAAAAAACCTCGAAACGGTCGGCCCGGAGGCGGCGCTCGATTACCTCGGCCGCGACCCGGTGCGGAACGTGTTCACTCCGGCCGAGCACCAGGCCCTTCTTGCCGATTTCGACAAGGCGAAACAGGAACGTCTGGCCAGCGACCGGGCCAAGCAACTGGCTCTCGACGCCATGGCCGATGCCCGGACCGGCATGCCGGAGAACGACGCGCGCCAGGCGTACCTCGGCGATCCGACCCTGGACGACAAGGACGTCGAGGCCAAGCTGAACGCCTTCAAGGCCGCCCGCGTCGCGGACAACGCCGCGAAGATTGCCGAACGGACGACCCGCGAAGATCAGTTGCGGAACGCCTACGCCGAAGCCGGGTTCATTCCCTCGGCCATCCCGGACGACCTCCGGGTGACGGTGCGGGAGCGGGCGGAACTGGTCAAGTGGGGGAACTCGTTCACCGAAAACGGCGGAAAGGATTCGCCCCCGGACGTCGGTTACCTCATGCGCCTCGACGGAATGTCCCAGGCCGAGCTGCAAGCCATCCTGTTAGACTATGAGCGCTGCGCCGAATTCTACGCCAAGGTCGGCGGCCACCAGAGCCGGTACGCGAAAGATTTCATCGACAAGGCGAGAGGCGTGCACGGCGATAAGCGCCCCCTGACCGACACGAACATCGGCTGGGCCGCCGACCGCTTCGCCGAACACAACGGCCTCATCCTCGGTTCGGCCCGGGACGGCGAGGCGATCAATTCCTTCGTCGATACGTTCACCGTCCTGGCCGATCAGCGCGCCAGGCAGTTGCGGCTGACCGACGCCGACGACCTCCCCGAGGACGAGCGGAAGGCCATCTTCGGCAAATTGATGATGACGTACCGCTACGACAAGCATCCGTCCTTGAAAAACGCGCCTGTGGTGGGCGGATGGTTCGCGCCGGATGAACGCCGGTATTATGAACTCCTCGGCGACGCGGACGCGGACATCGAGGAATACGAACCCGCCGACGCAGCCCGGGAAGAAGAGCCGGAAACGCCCTTCTCCGCCCCGGAGAAATACATCATGGGATACGAGGGCGAGCGGCATTTCGGTTCTCAACCAAAAGGTTCGCCCACGCCGGCGAAGGAAGACGCTTCGACGAACGACGAGATACCGGAAGCTATCCGTAAGAGGGCGGGCCACAAAGCCACAACCGCCATAAAGGAATTAAGGGACGAAAACGGGGAAATCCGCTTCTATGAAATAACCGAACCATCGAAAACCGGAACCCGCAAGCTGTACTATACGCCGGATAACAAAGCCATTTCAAAGGAAGACGTCGATGCCCGACTCGGACGATAAGCTGCATGGTTCCTTGCCTTTGGTTCTCACCCCGGAACAGTGGGCGAACCGTCAGCAGCCGGTGAACCTGAGAACAATGGGCGCACTCCGCCCGCCGGGCGACCGCACCATGGAATTTGTCCGTGGCGACAGCCTGGGAATAGAACACCTGATTGCCCCGGTCAATCCCAATGAAGCGCCGGAAGAGGCCGCCTTGCGGCTGCATCAGGCGACGCGAAAAGCGGAACTCGATCATCGGCGTCTTGTCGAGGAGGAGCGGAACCGCATTGCCGAGCGCGTCGAGTATGTCGAGCCGGTGGAAATTAACCCGGCATTGTTACGCGAGCGCGGCATTCCCCCGTATTACTCGCAAGAGCAGGTCGAACACACCCTCGGCACACTGGACGAGCGGTCGCGCATCGAATCCATAGCCTATCTTGAGAACGACCTGACCCGGGTCATTACGCTCATCAAACAGGCCGGATACGCCACCGCCGAGGACGTGAAGGCGAACGCGAAGAGCCTCGATCTTTCAGAATTTCTTGTTCGGGACATTCTGCCGCATGTCTCCGATGAAATAGAAGCCCGCGTCGTCGCCAGGAATCTTCTCGGCATCTATGGCGGCGACATTAAAGCCGCCGGCAATTCCTACATTTTGAACAAATTCCGGCTCTCCCCGGATGACTACTATTGGCAGGCCGCCGACGCCACGGCGTGGGCCACCATGGACGCCGCCTTACTCAGCCGTTATGGCGGCGAGACGGCGGATCAATTCGAGAGCGACTTCGGTAAAACGGTTGGCCGAAATATCGACCAGAATATCTTCCGGCTCACTTCGATGGGAAAGACGCTCCTGGCGCAAACCGAATCGGCCTATCACGGCGCCTTGTCGTTCGGGGCGACAGTGCTTGGAGCGGACAGGACGGCGGATCGACTGGACAATCAGCACCGGTTCATCCAGCAATACCTCACGTCGGACCGGATTGATACCGGCAATCCCACGCAGGATTGGCTCCAGGACGTCGCGTTCATCCATGCGCCGCTGATCGCGAGTCAGAAACTTCCTTATATGGCTTTTGGTTCGCGGATGGGTGCTGTGGTTCATCACGCCGGGATGTGGAGCAGCAGCCTCTCATCGATGATTGACAACGAGGTGCCGCTCCCGCTCGCGGTGCCGTTGGCTTCTGTGGAGAGCGCCATCAATCGAGCCATTGAAAAACATTTCAAAATCCCGGGCTATGATCGTGCCATAACAAGTTTTTCCGGGTCAAAACTGGGACAGCGGCCTCTCGGTCAGGCCGTCATCGCCGGACTCGGTACTGCGGGCGAAGAAGGATTCAAAGAATTACTCCAGGGGAGCGTCTCAAAGGTGACGCATGATTTCGCCTCTCTTGGGACGCCCGGTGTGACGATCGAAGAGTTCAAGGAGCGCCTCTCCTCCGGCTGGATTGAACCGGTACAAGGTGCGGCGACAGCCGGCATCGTCGGCGCCATGGGAGTCGGGCCGCGCGTCCTGGGCGCGCATCTTCGCCATAAGGATACGATCCGCCGGATTGACACAGTGCTTGATGCGGCGGGTGGCATTGCAGAAAGGAAGCAGGACCCCGAACGCTTCAAACAGACCGCCGGAAAGATAATCGAAAACGCCAAATCGTTTAATCAGGACGTCCCGGCGGAAGTGTATCTATCCGCCGGCCGGCTTGACGCGATTGTCCCGGACGCGACGGAGCGGAACGCCCTTCTCGAACTGATGGGCGCGACGGAAGAGTACAGCCGGTCCCACGCCACCGGGGCGGACATGTGCATCGGGCTGGAAGGCTATGCCGCCGCCGTCGCCGACCATGCGAAACGGGCCGAGTTCCAGAAATCCATCCGGGTCGATCCGGACGGCATGACCGTCGCCGAAGCGGAACGATCCGAAGAAATCGGGAAGCGCATCCAGGCCGAAGCGGATGCGCTTGTCCACGACGGCGACGCCGTTGGCGGGACGGAACCGCCGCCCGAGTTTGAGGCCGTGCGTACAGAATTGCGGCAGTTCGACTGCCTGGACGTGAGGGAAGCGGACCAGCTTGCGGCCACGATCTACGCCGCCGCCAAAGTCGCGGCCGAGGAGGAAGGGGGAACCATCGGTCAGTGGATAGGCACGGTCCATCGGCGCGTTCCCGTTCCCGACCAGGCCGGGACGCACCACGATGACGCCGGCCTCCGGTCCACGCCTGAAGCCCGGCGCAGCGTGCCGGGACGCGGTGAAGCGAGCCCGGACGCCGCCGCGGAAAAACCGGTTCGGACCACGGAGGCGGACGCGCCTTCCGCCGCCGCCCCCGCGCCACAGTCCAACGCCGGCGAAAGCGACGGTACATCCCCCCCACGGTGTCGCCCTGACCCGGCTCATGCGGGACAACGCCGCCTTCGCCACCACCGTGCACGACATGGGACGCGCCTACCTTGACCAGCTTGAACAAGGCGTCAAGGACGGGACGGCGCCCGAATCGTCCCGGACGGCGTACGAAAGCCTGTTGCACCTGGCTGGCGGGAAATTCGACCGGGACGGCCTCGAAAACGTCATCCGTCATTGGCAAGCGTCTCTTCACGAAGACGATGCGCCGTCGTCCAAACCGGTCGTCGCCTTCGACACCTTCCGGTCGTGGCTTACGGACATCTACGGGAACGTCCGCCAGAACCGGCGAGGAGAAAATGTGGACGGCGCCACCCGGTCCGCCCTCGACCACCTCCTGGCCTCGGAGCGGGAGATCCGGAATGTGCGGGAGTACTTTTACGACAGGCCGGAACGGCTGGAAAATCTCATCGCCTTCCCGCCAAGCGTCAAAAGGGAAATCGACGACAAGCGGCGGGAAGTCGAGTCGGACGAACTGAGCCGTCGCGACAGGGTGCGGATACGGGCCTTCCTGCGGGCGCTGGAAAGCCGTGAGGAGATACAGGACAAGGCCCGGGCCGACGTCGACGCCATGCCGGTCTACGTCGCCGCCGAGACGCTCGTCCGGGAGGGCGGCAGCGACGAAGCGGACGCCGTCCTTATGGTCGGGCCGGAGAAGGTGGCGGCGATCAGGAAGAAATTCGGCGATGACGTTTTCGGCGGAGACACCACGACGGTCCACATTGTCGCGGGCGATCACGGGTACGGCGACGGCGCCGCCCTCCTGACGGAAATGGCAGACGCCAATGGCAAGGCGCACGACGTCTCGCGGCGTGTCCGGGAGATCGTCCACGAGCGGGCCAACCGGGCGCGGCACTCCCTGGCCGAGACGGAAGTTGTCCCCGGCGACGCCGCCTACCACGGCGGAAAGCGGCTCGAACTGATGGCGCTTCAGCTTGAAGGCCTCCGTCTGGTCCTGAATGAAACGCGTGCAACCCCTCTTCGACGACTCCCCCTGGAGGCCGTCGTCGCCGCCGCCGAAGAAACGGTCGGCCGCATGCGTGTCCGTGATGTCGGCCGGCACCGGCGCTACAGCACGGCGGAACGGCGGTACGGCCGGATCGCCCTGAAAGCGGCCCGGGACGGCGACATCGGGGCGGCCTACGACGCCCTTCAAAAACAGCTGTTCAACCACGCCGTGACGGCGGCCATGTTCACGGCATGGGAACGGCGGGAAAGTTTCCGGAAGAATCACACCGACACGAAAATGATCCGCGCCCTCGACGCGCTCCATGAGGACTACCGCGAACCGTTCCGGCAGCTTCTCACCCGGTACGGCGTCACGTCCCGTCCAGCGGTCCGTGAAGGCGTCGGCAACGAAAGGGTGGTCGAATGAAGACAGTGCAGCCTCTCAGCACGATCAAACAACTCCTGGTTCCGGAGTCGGTGCGCGACCCGAACGAAGTCGAGAACGGCGGCGACAGCCTGGCGGCGTTGTCTCCGGATCTCCGCGACCTGATCGCGCCGTGGCTCCTGCGGCTGGAACGGCCGAACGGTTTTGAAAACTGGCGCGACCTTACCATGGAACAGATGGAAGACCTCCGATACGCCCTGGCGCTTGTTCAGGAGTTCGGCCGGGGCACGTTGACCGCCCTCATGAACGACAGGTACAAGACGATTGACGAAGCGGTCGAGGGTCTGGTCGCGGTCATGCGGCAGCAGCCGTCCCGGCCCGACGACAACGACAGCGGCAGCGGGACGGGCCGGAGCACGAACGCCGTGGACCCCTTCCTCATTCCGACGACAACCGCCGAGGCGATAGCGGCGGCGGCAGACGGCAATCCGACCCGGCGCGGAAAAGAACCGGGAGCGCTCCAGAAATGGGTGCGGCAGGTGCGGGATATGAGTTCGGAGCATGTTAATCGGCTTTCCGATCTCCGTGAAAGCCTCGAACCGCAGTACCGGAGTTTACGGGAAGACATTCGCCGCCTCGATAAACAGCTTCGAAAAAACAACGGTCGCCTGGGCGGCCTGCCGTTCCCGGAAGTGGTGCGGCAAACCGGGGACGGGAAGAACGGCTTCACTGCGGAAATCGTCCTGGCCGCGATTCTCAACACCGGTAACGACCGCACCCTGTTCAACCTGCAAAACGGGTACGGCTGGGACGACGGCCACATAGACATACTGCGCCGTCACCTGTCTGCCAAAGGGTGGAACGCGGTCCAGGCCATTTGGGACGCGATGGACTCCCTGTACCGGGACATGGACCGGACGGTCTTCGCCGTCACCCATAAACACGTCCCGAAACAGGCGGCCGTGGCCTTCACCACCGGGACGGCGGACGGCGGGACGGTCAGCGTCAGGGGCGGATACTACCCCCTCGTCTGCGACGGCAGGATACCGCCTCGTCGGGAAGCGTCTCTCGATGCGGCGACCTCCCGGGCCATGGCGAACGCACAGATGGTCTATGGGACGAACAAGCCGCGGAACGGCTTCGCCCAATCCGGTGTCCGTGGCGATGACGGCGAGTTTGTTTTCACCGGGGCGCCGGTCCTGTCGCTGTCGCCGCTGCCGCTCTATTTCGTCGAGACCATCCATTTCATCACCCACGCCCGGGCGTTGTGGGAGCTGGACCGGATCACCAAAGACCCCCGCTTCAGGAAAGCGTTCACGGAAACGCAGGGAGCGGCCCGGTACCGGCAGTTTCGCCAATGGCTCAACTACGTCGCCAACCCGATGCACGCGAACAGCGGCGACGGCCCCGACGTGGTCGGAGCAATGCACAGCGTAGTCGTCTCGTCACTGCTCGGACTCACCCCGTTCGCGGCGGCCGAACCGGCCCATGACGGCACCGGCGCCTGGTCGCGGATGACCGGCGCGGCGGGCGGTGGATTCAAGGGCGCATGGACGGCGGCTGAATACCTGTTCCATGGCTTTCGCGAAATGGGAGTGGGGACGCGGGCTGTTTTCAATACAGAGGCGTTCCAACAAATCAGGAACGAATCGCAGTACCTGAAGACGCGGGACGGTGGCGGCATGAAGGAAATACGCGCCATGATCCGGCGCCTGACCCCGAAGCGGCAAGAACTCCACCTTTCCGGCCTCGGCGTTACCATCAACGTGGAAAAGTTCAGGAAGACGTGCTCCGCGCTTATTCGGTTGGCCGACCGCGTCATGACCGGCGGCATCTACGCCGGCGCCAAGGCGATGGCGCTGGACGGCCACGGCGATTTCTCGCCGGACGGTCTTTCGAGGGAACAGCGGGAAGCCAAGGCGATAGACTTTGCCAACCGGATGGCGGCGGCACAGGCGTCGTCAAGACCGGAAGACCTGACGCCGCTCCGACAAATAAACGCTGCGCTCCGGTTCGCCGCCGTCTGCATCTCCGGCGTCCTCCCCGGCGGCAGCCGAATGATGCGGTACTTCGACGCTTTTTCCAAAGGCCACATCAGCGGCGGTGAGGCGGCGGGAGCACTGACCCGGATGTACCTGGCGCTGTCATTCACGGACAACCTGTTTTCTAATTTCTACCGTTCCCTCGTCCCCGACCTGGAGGATACGACGCCGGAGTGGCGGGAATGGTTGTTCAGGCCGTTTTTTGAAACGGTCAATTGGCTGCCGATTGCCCGCGAGGCCAGGTCGTTGGCCGGGTTCGGGGCGCGGAATAGTGGCGTTCCCGCCGTCTCCGAACTATATCGGAATAGTCAGCGCCGGCATGACGCCGGCAAAAAAGCCAATCGGGGCGAATGGGGCGAGGTTGGTTACGAAACGCTACAGGCGACCGCGTATTGGTTTACCATTCCCGTGCACAATGTGGCGCGAATTTTTAAAGAAATCGACAAGGCATTTTTCGATCGGCCCGGCGTGAACAGTGGTAAAAGTAAACCGTCCGCCTAATAAGGATTCCCAGAATGGCAATCGATATCAGCATCAACAGCATTACCTGCAAGGGCGACGGAACCGTGCAGTCGTTTTCGCTGCCTTTTCCCGTTTTCGAAAAAGAGCATATCGGTATTGAAGGCCGGTCCGCCACAGGCGACGCGACGGCGTACGTGAACGGCGTGGACTACACCGTCTCCATTATCACGGGGGCGAACGATGCCTTTATCGCGGCGTCGGTGACGCTGACGCGGCCGTTGGCCAGAGGGTCGGAAATCACTATCAGGCGGGTGGTGCCTATCGTCCAGACAACCGTTCTGGCGAATCAGGGACCGCTGTCGCCGCGTTCCATCGAAAAACAGTTCGATTACCGCACCATGGTCGACCAGCAGTTGCAGGGCGGTATCGACGCGGTCGGGTCGGCCGTTCTGGGCTTTCAGGAAGATGTCGACCGCCTCGACGCCCAGACCGCCGACCTGGCCGACGCCATCGCCGCCGAGACCGAATCGCGCGTCGCCGCCGATATCGCCCTTGACCGGCGCATCGACAACGAGAAGGCTTCCCTCCTTCAACGCATAGACGAGAACAAGGCGAACCTGGCCCGCCTGGACGACGACAAAATGCCGAAGGCCCCCGACAACGGCGCCATCTACGTCGGATCCGGCGGGACGTGGTTGCCCCTCGTTTTCGACATCGGCGACCCGTTTGTTTATGACGCGGACGGCGACGTCGTCATCGTCGAGCGGCCCGCCTACTTGACCAACAGTATCTGGGTTATCCATCCGAACGAACTTATCGTGTCCGAAGCGTGTCAGCCCGGGAATAGGGACAGCATCTTCATTGTGGATGCCGACGGCGACATTGTCATTCAATAGAAGGGAACATCATGGCGAAAGCAATTGTGCCGGCCGTATCGCACACCGGTTCGACAGGGGCAGAGGACAAGGTGTACGAGTATGGGTATTACGACAAAATTTCCACCGGGAAGGACGGCGTGGAAGTCAACACTGCCGACATCCATACGGCAATTCGTTCAGCCGGTGCCGTCAGCAATCCGAATATCCTTATCAACACGGATTTCAGGAACATTATCAATCAGCGCGGGTACGGAGGCGGAACCGTCGGAGTGGGAACATACACCTTTGATCGGTGGCGGAATAATGCCGGTTCACAGAAGCACGAAATAATTGATGGCGCTCTACGCGCCACGTGCACTGCGGCGGGCGACCTCATATCCATCGCCCAAAAAATTGACGTCCCGCAAAGGTTCGCTGGAAAGCAACTCACTGTTTCATGTATGGCCAGGCTGTCCGCGACGGCGGGGTATCTCCACCTGTACGACGGAGTGACCTATGCGCCGACCACCATTCCCCATGACGGCGTGTGGCATCGAATCGTCGAGACGAAAAACATCGGCGACAGTACCACCATGCAGCTTGAGCTGCGTTGCGGTGCTTTTAACGGGACTGTGCGGGTAGGTGACTTTATAGAAGTGAAGGACGTAAAAATCGAAGAGGGCCCGGTTGCAACCCCCTGGATTGCCCCCGACCCGGCTGAAGAACTTCTCCGGTGCCAGCGCTACTGCGTGGTTTTTGGCGGGGCGCACTCGACGAACTACCCCGACTTGGCGCATGGATACGTCATCGTGAATAATGCGTCTACGGCAACTGCCCAATTTACTATTCCGAGGCTGAATCTTAGGGCCAAGCCGGCATGCAAAACCGAAGGGGATTTTCATCTTTATGCCGGCGCTGATTTCAATGCGAATCTCATTTTAGACGCGACGAAAACATTGGTTTTTACGGCAATACCTTCGCATACCATTCGCTGTCAACTGAACGCACCTCCGGGGTTTTTGCCTGCCCTCGGGCGCCCGATTACGATACGTTCTGCCAATGTAAATCCAGGTAAATTTATCTTTGATGCGGAGATTTAACATGGACGCACCCGAACCTACTTTCGACATCCGGGACATCGCGTGGGAAGACGACAAACTCTCACAGTGCGCCGCGACAATCGACAGCCAACGCTGGAGCGGCATTACCGGGGACAGCCGCTTTTGGGAACCGGTCCAAGCCGCGATTGCCGCCGGCCAGGAGGTCGCGCCGTACACGCCGCCGCCGGAGCCGTCGCCCGAAGAACAACGCGCCGCCGCCTACGCCGCCGAAGCCGACCCCATTAAGGCGAAGGCGGAAGACTATCAGACCGAGGCGGATGCCTGGCGGCTCGACGGCAACGACGCCATGGCGGCAGAGGCTCAGGCCAAGGCCGACGCGTACCTTCGCGAGTACCTTGAAAAGAAGCTCGCCATCCGCCAGCGGTTCCCCGATGCCGCTGACGTGAACCAATTCACGAAGCCGGCGACTAACGGTTCTAC
>JAJQFC010000324.1:0-11545 GCA_021201355.1 Planctomycetaceae bacterium
CAGGCCGCCTCTCTCGGCGGCATGGTCGGGTACCTGGTCGGCATGGTGGAAGGAAACGGTCGCGTCCCGGCAGTCGCCGACCGGCCGCGCCTCGGTTCAAGCCAACGGGTGATGCGGGTGCGACAGATCGAAGCGCCGGAGACGGAATCTGCCCCTTCCCGCCGGCCCGTAAAGATGCTTCCGGCCTCGGAAGTGATCCCGCTGGACGCGTCGGATGATTTTTAATCCGGTGCGGTTTTCCTGAAGAACTGTGACGTCGAAAAAAGGCCTCCCGGACGGGAGGCCTTTTTCGGTGAAATGGTTAATTAAATTGGAAACGGTTTCGCCGCCTGATGCAATCCCGGCGCACGGTGGTTGCATCCTATGGCTGGCTCGGCTGGCTCTTCTTCGAGAACGCCGTTGTTTCGGACAGCCACAATCCAAGGAGGGTCAGGGCGGTCCCGACAATGAGCGGCGCCGTCAAGGCTTCCCCGAGAAACACCACCGCCGACGCCACCGTCACCACCGGCACCAGGTAAATGTACATGCTCGTCCTGACCGCCCCGAGAAGCCGCACCGACATGTTCCAGGTGACGAAACACATTGCCGACGCCCCGAGGCCGAGAAACAGGATATGGCCGACCGTGGCCGGGTCGGCGAACCGTTCCGGCCCGAATCGGAAATCCATGAGGAAAAGCGCCGGAATCATCCCGATCAGGCCGTAGAGGAAAGACCGCCGCGTCACGGCGATGGAGGCGTAGCCGCGCGCCGTTATTTTCTTGACGATGACGGAATAAAGCGACCACACGACCGCCGCCAGGATGGCCAGGATGTCGCCCCGGGGGTTCCAGGCCAGCGTTCCGCCCGACCCGATGCTGAGAAGGGCGACGCCGCTCACAGCGAAAACGAAGCCGATGTAGAACATCAGGTTCGGCCTGGCCGTATGGAGAAACCGGTGCGACATGAAGGCGGTAAAGAACGGTGTCACCGAGACGATGACCCCGACATTGGCGGCGGTGGTCATGGTGAGGGCGATATTTTCCAGGAGAAAGTACATGGTGATGCCGGTCAGGCCGGCGCCGATAAAGAGGAATTCGTCCCGGCGGGATGCGACGCGGAGCCGGACCGGCGAGATAATGGTGAGGGCGATAAAGCCGAGAAGAAACCGGGTGAAAAGGATTTCAATCGGGCTGAACGACCGGAGGAGGATCTTCGTGGACACAAAGGTGATGCCCCAGACGAGAATCGTAAAGAGGGCGGTGACATGGCCGAATCGTTCCGGAATGGGCTTCATGGACAAACTTTCATGACGAAGGGCGCGGACGGTCCACCGCACCCGGCCGGAGGCCGCGCGGTCCGCACCACTCTCGCGACGTGATAAATTCTATTCGTGACGGAATATCCCCTGATATTCTCCGGGCGTGACGCCGATAAGCAGTTTAAAAAACCGGCTGAAATGGCTTTGGTCCGAAAAGCCGACCCGTCCGGCCACCGTCACCGGTTCCACTCCCTGTTCGAGAAGCTCCCTGGCCCGGCCGATGCGGACAGCCTCGAGATAACGGTACGGCGTTATCCCTTTCCAGCGGGTGAAGGCCCTGATGAGGGAAAACTTGTTGATGTGGGCTATCGCCTCCAGATCGTCCAGCGTTATCCGGTCGCCGTAGCGGTCATCGATAAATTGGCACACCGCTTCCACCATGGCCGCCGTGGCGGCGCCTTCGCCGTCCGGGACAGGCCGGGCATGGTCGCGGCAGAGGAGACGGAGGAATTCCCGGAACCGCGCTGCCCGTCCGGCCTCGCCGCAATGGCCGATCATTTCCTCGTGGACCAGGCCGAACCGTTCCGCCTGCGGCGACCGGCGGATAACCGCCGCGTCGAACCGGGGAGCGACCCGTTTTTCCCCGTCGGCGCGGCCGGCGCCGGCGACCGCGTCGATGCCGCCACTGCCATGACCGCTGTCGACGGTATCGTCGCCGCCTATCGCTTGCGCCATGCTGTCGGTCCGGATATTGAACGACCGGAATGTTAACAACGTTCCGTCGGTTTGTTCACAGGCATGGCTTTCCATCGGATGGAATACCAAAATGTCCCCGGCGCCGTATTCCCGGGTCTGGCCGCCCACCTTCAGGCCGCCGCCGCCGGATTCGACCAGGCCGAGGACGTAGTAGTCGTGGAAATGGCTGGGAAAGCCCCGCGACAAGCCGTCGAACAGGCACACTTCTAGTCGCAAATCAGGGTCGAACCGCACTTCCCGCCGCGGAGGGCGCATACAATCTCCGTTTCCTGCCAGTCCGGCCGCCGAAGCGTCCGGGGTTTTTTTATGGTTATAGAGGATTGTACCGATCCGCCGAACCGTCCTCTTGTACGATATTGACTTTTTCCACGCCGGACGCTCGTCACTGAAGAAAACTTTTCCCGTCGGCTTCTCGCCGGTGTCGAATGCGCCTTGTATTGTATTGATTTTTCACCGCTATACGGTATAATTTAACGAGTATAGTTAATGGATGCCTGTGCATCCGCACCGTTTTCACAAGGAAGCGTTATGAAGAAAAAGCTCAAGAAGTTCCTTCCCATCATCATAATACTCATTATCGCCGTTGTCGGCTACATGATCTGGCGGTCCACCCGGGAGACCAGTTATGGTCCGAACTTTGCCTCCGGTAACGGCCGTCTTGAAGCCACCGAAATAGACGTCTCCACCAAGCTCGCCGGACGCGTCAACGTCATTAACGTCGACGAGGGCGATTTTGTCACCCGGGGACAGCTCCTCGCCGTCATGCAGACAGACACCCTGGAGGCGCAGTTGTACGAAGCCCTGGCCCAGGTCGCCAACGCTCGCGCCGCCGAAACCGCCGCCCGGGCCCAGATAGCCGTGCGTCAAAGCGACGTCGACGCCGCCCGCGCCACCGTCGCCCAGCGCCAGTCCGAACTGGATCAGACCCAGCGCCGCCTCGGCCGATCGTCTGTCCTGTCCGAGCGCGGCGTCATCACCGGCCAGCAGTTCGACGACGACGAGACCACCGAAATGGCCGCCCGCGCCGCCGTCGGCACGGCGGAAGCCCAGGTCGACGTCGCCCTTGCCGCCGTCGAAGCGGCCAAGGCCGACGCCGAAGGCGCCGCCGCCTCCGTCAAGGCGGCCGAAGCCTCCGTCGCCAGCATCCAGGCGGATCTGAACGACTGCCACCTCGTCGCACCCCGTGACGGCCGCGTCCAGTACCGGATAACCCAGCCCGGCGAAGTCCTCGCCGCCGGCGGCCGCGTCCTCAATTTCGTCGACCTCTCGGACGTGTACATGAACATTTTCCTCCCGGCTGAACAGGCCGGCCGCACCGCCATCGGCGCCCAGGCCCGGATTCTCCTGGACGCCTTCCCGCACAACCCGATTCCGGCCACCGTCACCTACGTCGCCGAAACAGCCCAGTTCACCCCGAAAACCGTGGAGACGGAATCCGAACGGCAAAAACTCATGTTCCGGGTAAAGGCGAAGATCAATCCGGACATCCTTAGCGGCAACCTCCATATCGTCAAGCCGGGTTTGCCCGGCGTCACCTGGATACAACTCGATCCGAACGACCCGTGGCCGGAAGAGCTCCGCTACGTCCAGACCGCCCCGGCCCGACCGGCCCCGGTCGTCGCTCCGACCGTGCCGGCCCCGGCGCCACAGGCCCAGACACCGGCCGCGACGGTTCCGACCGTCACCGCCATTCCGGTCACTTCCGGCCCGGCCGCCGCTCCGTCCGGTCCGCTCATGCCGGTGACCGGGTTCCAGCCCGCCGCCGCCGGCGCCCCCGGCGTTCCGGTCGTCGAGACCGGCTATCCGCCGCAGTATCAGGGCGCCCCGATGACGGTTCCGTCTTCGGTTCCGGGTTCCGCCGTCCCGTCCGTCCCGAACGCCATGCCGCAGGAAGCGCCGATTGGCGCGCCGCTGCCGCTGTCGCCGGCGCCGACCGCGTCGCTACCGGCCAGCCGGATGAGCCAGCCGTTGCCGCTGTCGCCGACACCGGCCCAGGCCGTGCCGTCCCGGGTTGACCCGGCGGTTCCGCTTCAGCCCACCGGTTCCGCCTCCGTTTCGGGAGGAGCGCCGCTGTCGCCCCTGGCGGTCATGGCCAGTGCCGATCCGGGCCAGGTCACGGTGGTCACCCCGGTCCCGACCGCGTCCGTGCCGGCGGCGGTTCCCCCGCCGTTCACCGTTCCGGCCCGGCCGCAGGCCGCTTCGGCGCCGTTGGCAGAGTAGGCGGCGTCCTTATGACCGACACCGTGAAAAAGGATGACGGACCCGTCGTCAGCCTCAAGGGCGTAACGGTCCATTACGGCGACACCGTCGCCCTGGACGACGTCGACATCGACTTCCCGTCCGGCAGGATGGTCGGGATGATCGGTCCGGACGGCGTCGGCAAATCGACCCTCCTGTCCCTCGTCTCCGGCGCCCGCGCCGTCCAGGACGGCACTGTCCTGGTCCTCGGCGGCGACATCGCCGACGAAAAACACCGGAACCGCGTCTGTCCGAAAATCGCCTACATGCCCCAGGGCCTCGGGAAAAACCTGTACCCGACCCTGTCGGTCGAGGAAAACCTCCAATTCTTCGCCCGCCTCTTCGGCCACGGCGAGGACGAGCGCCGCGAGCGCATCGACACCCTGACCCAGGCCACCGGCATGAAAGCCTTCCTCGACCGCCCGGCCGGGAAGCTGTCTGGCGGCATGAAACAGAAACTCGGCCTGTGCTGCGCCCTTATTCACGACCCGAACCTCCTCATCCTCGACGAACCGACCACCGGCGTCGACCCGCTGGCCCGGTCGCAGTTCTGGGAACTTATCGCCAAGGTGAGAAAAGGGATGCCCGGCATGTCGGTCATCGTCGCCACCGCCTATATGGACGAGGCGGAACGGTTCGACTGGCTCATCGCCATGGACGACGGCAAAATCCTCGACACCGGCACGCCGAAGGAACTGCTCGAAAAGACCGGCAAGGACTCTCTTGAAGCCGCGTTTATCCAGCTTATGCCGGAAGAAAAACGAAAAGGTTATAAACCGGTGGAAATCTCGCCGCTCGAGGACGCGGATAACCGGAAAACCGCCATCGAAGCGAAAGACCTGACGAAAAAGTTCGGCGATTTCACCGCCGTGGACAAGGTCAATTTCGTCATCCCGGAAGGGGAGATTTTCGGTTTTCTCGGCAGTAACGGCTCCGGTAAGACCACCACGATGAAAATGCTCACCGGCCTTCTTCCCGCCACCAGCGGCACTGCCTACCTGTTCGGCCGGGAGATAGACGCGAGCGATCTCGAAACGCGCCGCAACCTCGGCTATATGTCCCAGGCCTTCTCCCTCTACGGCGAACTGACCGTCGCCGAAAACCTCGTGCTCCACGCCCGCCTGTTCGGCATTCCTGAGGACGAAATCCCCGACCGGGTCAAAGCCGTCGCCGACCGGTTCGGCCTCGGCCGGCAAAAAGATTCCCTTCCGGACGACCTCCCCCTCGGCGTCAAGCAGCGCCTGTCCCTGGCTGTCGCCGTCGTCCACAACCCGAAAATTCTCATTCTCGACGAACCGACGTCAGGCGTCGACCCGATCGCCCGGGACGACTTCTGGCGCCTCATAATTGAATTGTCCCGGAAGGACCGGGTGACAATCTTCATCACCACCCACTTCATGAACGAAGCCGAACGCTGCGACCGGATTTCCCTTATGCACGCCGGTAAGTCCCTCGCCATCGGCACCCCGGAAGAACTCGTCAAGGAACGGAACGCCCCCGATCTTGAACAGGCGTTTATCGGCTACCTGAAGGACGCCGGCGCCGGCAACGCCGAGGAAAACCGCACCGACACCAAGGTAACGTCCATTCGCTCCAAGAAGGAAAACAACCATCCCGCCGAGGACGAGGACAAGGAAGACCCGGCCAAGTTTTCCTGGCGCCGTCTGTTCACCTGTTCCTGGCGGGAGTCCCTGGAACTCCGGCGCGACCCGATCCGCCTTACGCTGGCGCTCCTTGGCTCCATCATCCTCATGCTCGTCATGGGCTACGGCATAACGATGGACGTGGAAGACCTCCACTTCGCCGTCATCGACCGGGACGACTCCGGCCTCAGCCGCGACTATATGGAAAGCATCGCCGGTTCCAGATACTTCATAGAACGTCCGCCGATTCTCGACTACGACGATCTCGATCGCCGCATGCGGGCGGGTGAAATCTCCATGGCGGTGGAAATCCCGCCCGGCTTCGGCCGGGACGTCCAGCGCGGCCAGAACGTCGAAATCGGCCTCTGGTTCGACGGTTCCATGCCCATGCGGGCGGAGACGATGCGCGGCTACGTCCAGGGCATGCACCAGCTCTGGCTCCAGAACAAGCTCGTCTCCACCACCGGCACCGAGATCGTTCCGGAAGCCAATATCGAAGTCCGCTACCGCTACAACCCGGATGTCGAAAGTCTCCAGGCCATGGTCCCGGCCGTCATCCCGATTCTTCTTCTCATGATCCCGGCCATTCTCGCCGCCCTCGCCGTCGTCAGGGAAAAGGAACTCGGGTCCATCATCAACATGTACACAACGCCGCTCAAGCGGACCGAATTCATCGTCGGCAAACAGGTGCCGTACATCGTTCTTTCCATGATGAGTTTCGTATTGATGGTGATGCTAGCCGTGTTCCTCTTTGACGTTCCGATTAAAGGCAGCCTGATAGCCCTGTTTCTCGGAGCGTTTCTCTACTGCTGCGTCTCCACCGGCATGGGCTTTCTCGCCTCCACCATCACGAAGAGCCAGATCGCCGTCATCTTCCTGACGATGGTCGCGACCCTGCTTCCGGCCGTGCAGTTTTCCGGCCTTCTGAACTCCGTGTCGTCACTGAGCGGCGTCGGCCAGACCATCGGCACAATCTACCCGACCACCCACATGCTCATCATTTCGCGCGGCGTTTTTAACAAGGCGCTGTACCTCAACAACCTCCACACGCCGATCCTGGCGCTCCTCGCCGCCATACCGATAATCGTCGGCGCCGCCATCCTCCTTCTACGCAAGCAGGAGAAATAACCGTGGACAACCCATCGGAAAAACCTGACGGGCAAGTCACGCCCGACGCGACGAAAAGACCGGACACGGGCTATACGGCCAACCAGGCTGACAACGCGCACGCTGACAACGCCAACCAGGCTGATAGCGCGGACGCGGACAAGACCGGTACGGCGGACGGCGCGCCTGAAGGTTCGGACAGCGAACCCCGGACGAAAAGCCGGAAGAAGAAGGACGGTTCGCTCGGCCGGAGCCTTAGTCATATTTTCCGCCTTGGCGTCAAGGAACTCCAGGGTCTCCGCCGCGACTGGATTCTTCTCGTTCTCATTGCCTATTCGTTCACGTTCGCCATCTACACCGCCGCCACCGCCATGCCGGACGGCATTTCGAAAGCCACCATAGGGATCGTCGACGAAGACGATTCACCGCTTTCCCGCCGTATCGCCATGGCCTTCTATCCGCCGATGTTTCTCCCGCCGGTCCCCATTTCCATACAGGAAATGGACAGTGGCATGGACCAGGATCTCTACACCTTCACCCTGGACATCCCGCCGAACTTCCAGCGGGACGTCCTCTACGGAAAAGCCCGGACATCCAACTGAACGTCGACGCCACCCGCATGTCCCAGGCCTTTACCGGCGCCGGCTATATCCAGCAGATCGCCCTGGCCGAAGTGAACGAGTTTGTCGAGCGTTACCGCGCCCAGGAGACGCTTCCCGTCGACCTCGCCTTCCGGAACCGTTTCAACCCGAACCTGACGACGAGCTGGTTCGGCGGCATTATGGAAATAATCAATCAGGTGACCATGCTGTCCATCATCCTCACGGGCGCCGCCCTTATCCGGGAACGCGAACACGGCACCCTCGAACACCTCCTTGTCATGCCGGTCACGCCGACGGAGATCATGCTGTCTAAAATCTGGTCGATGGGCCTTGTCGTCCTCGTCGCCACCGGCCTGTCCCTTTTCCTTGTCGTGCACGGCGCCCTCGGCGTCCCAAGACAGGGTTCCCCGTGGCTTTTCCTCGCCGGCGCCGCCCTCCACCTCTTCGCCACCACCTCAATGGGCATTTTCCTCGCCACCCTGGCCCGCAGCATGCCCCAGTTCGGCATGCTCCTCATCCTCGTCCTCCTCCCGATGCAGATGCTTTCCGGCGGGTCTACCCCCAAGAGAAAGCATGCCCGCACCGGTCCAGTACATCATGCTCCTCGCCCCGACAACGCACTTCGTCCAGATCGGCCAGGCCGTTTTGTATCGTGGCGCCGGCATCGGCGTAGTCTGGACCTACTTCCTCGCCTTGACTCTCATAGGCGCCGTCCTCTTCTGGATATCCCATTCCAAATTCAGAAAGTCCGTAAACGGCTAATCGCCTCTTAATGGTTCGACCTGTAAGACACCGCTCCCGCCTCCCAACGGAAGGCGGAAGGGAGCGGAGTTGCCCGGAAAGGTGCCATTTCTGCAAGAAAGCGGCCTCTCCCGCACCCTCTCCGCTCAAAAGAACCCAATGTCCTCGCTGGCGCCCAACCCCCATTACAAAAAAACCTCCGCTCTGGATAAGCGGAGGTGGGGCGCCAGCGAGGACAAGAGTTTTTTGAAAAGGGGGGGGGATGCCTTTTTGCAAAAAAGGCATCCCCCCCGGGCACCTCCGCCCCCTCCGCCTTCCGTTAGGAGGCGGGAGCGGTGTCTTCGAGGAAGCCTTCGAGGCGGCGGGCGCGGACCGGGTGTTGGAGTTTCCGGAGGGCCTTGGCTTCGATTTGGCGGACGCGTTCGCGGGTGACGTTGAACTTGCGGCCGACTTCTTCGAGGGTGTAGGTGTAGTCGTCTCCGATGCCGTAGCGGAGCTTGATGATTTCGCGCTCGCGGTAAGTGAGGCTTTGGAGGACGTTCCCGATCTTGTCCTTGAGCATTTCGTAGGATGCCATGTTGACGGGGCTTTCGGCTGACTTGTCTTCGATAAAGTCGCCGAAGTGGCTGTCGTCGGAATCGCCGGCGCCGATGGGGCGGTCGAGGGAGATCGGGTGCTTGGAGATGCGAAGGACGCGCCGGGCTTCGGCGACGGGGATGTCGGCCTGGGCGGCGATTTCTTCGACTGTCGGTTCACGGCCGATTTCCTGGACCAGTTGTTTGGTGATGCGGCGGAGCTTGGACATCGTTTCTATCATGTGGACCGGGATACGGATGGTCCGGGCCTGATCGGCGATGGCGCGGGTGATGGCCTGACGAATCCACCAGGTGGCGTAGGTGGAAAACTTATAGCCGCGACGGTATTCGTACTTCTCGACCGCCTTCATGAGGCCGGTGTTCCCCTCCTGAATGAGGTCGATGAAGGAGAGGCCGCGGTGCCGGTATTTCTTGGCGATGGAGACGACAAGGCGGAGGTTGCCGGAGGACAACTTCTGCTTGACGGTCTGGTATTCGCCGAAGCGGGCGTCGACGTGCCGGGCTCGCATGAGAAGGCGTGACAGCGGTTCCTTCGCTTCCATGCGGATGCGGAGGAGCTTGTCGCGGGCAATTTCGAGGCGACGCTTTTCCTGGGGCGTCAGACGGTCGTGCCGGGCCTTGAGGCTGGCTTCCTCCTTCTGGAGTTTTTCGGCGTCTTCGGCCAGTTTCAGGATGCGGTCGCGGATGGCGAGCATCTTGCCGGTGCGGAGGCCGAGTTCCTCGAGAAGGTGGGCCATGCGGCGCTGCCGGGCGCGGAGCTCGGAGAAGTAGGCGGCGCGCTTGGCCTGGGACAGACCGGATTCTTCCATCTTCCGCCAGAGGTCGGTGATGATGTCGTACATCTTCCGGAGCGTTTCCATGTGGCCGGGAAGACGGGTGAAGACGTCGTTCTTGTCGTTGCTGGAGCCGGACGGGTGCGAGTTCCGCATGATCTTGTCGAGGCTTTCCCGGTTCTGCTTGACCTTTTCGTAGAGGTCGAAGACATAGGCCATGGCGACCGGGCTTTCCAGGGTGCGGCGGCGGAACCGGGTGGAAGACAGTTCGATCTTCTTCGCGAGGGTGACTTCCTCCTCGCGGGTAAGAAGCGGAATCGAACCCATTTCCGACAGGTACATCCGCACCGGATCGTGGACGTCGCCGACGTCGGCTTCCGGGATGAGGGTGGAACCGACGACGAGGGCTTCCGCTTCCGGGTCTTCCGGTTCGGCGACGAGTTCTTCCTCGTCCAGGTCGACAACGACATCCTCCGCCACTTCCTGGACGGTGATGCCTTCGGCGGCGAGGCGGGTGAAGACTTCGTCGATTTCCTTCGGGTCGATGGCCTCTTCCGGGAGAAGCTCGTTGAACTCGGTATAGCTGATGGTTTTCCGGCCCTTCATTTTCTTGATGATTTCGAGAATGGCTTTTTCATCAAGAACGGCGGCGACGGCGTCGACCGGGATTTCCGGTTCGGCCGGTTCGTCGTCGTCGAGGATGTCGACGTCATCGTCCAGAATGTCGTCATCGACGTCGTCGTCGCGGGCGGCGCGGGCCTTCAAGCGGGCGGATTTCGTCGCCGCTTTTTTGGAAGGCGACTTTTTCGCCGCCGACTTTTTCGCCGACTTTTTCTTTTCGGCGATGGCTTCGGCGCAAACGGTTTCGAGGAGATCTCCAAGGTCCACCTCTTCCGTGGGGACTACCTTGAATTTTTTCTTCGGAGCCGCCTTTTTGGCCGGTTTCGCCGGAGAGGCTTTTGCGGTTTTCTTTTTCGTCATGTTTCGTCCTTCATAGGTTCGGCAAGGTGATTCCGTTCGGTTCACTGACGGGCGGTTCGACGACCGGCAATCGGTGGAGCCGTCCCCCTGTAAACGTCGGCGGCGATGGTACTGTCGGGCAATCCGGTAACCCGGACCGTTACCGACGGAGCCGCCTGGCATCGCTTTCCGCACGCCTTGCCGTGCCAAGCCGTCGTAATTCGATAATTTGAGTCATGAGAGCCGAGGCCCGGTCAATCTCGCCGGCGGCCTGGGCCCGTTCCTGGTCTTCCCGCAGGAGGCGGATGGCCTCTTTGCGTTCGGCTTCGGTAAACCGGCCGAGAAGCATCGACAAATCGCGATCCGACATGGGTTCTTTGTCCGAATACGCGAGCTCGGCCAGCCGTACGGACGCGTCCGGGTGACTGGCCCGGGCGAGAATGTCGGCGAGAACCGGCGTCTGGTTGTCGTCCCACGTGTCCCGGATAAGGGCGGCCAATTCGCCGAGGGCGCCGTCCCGCCATTCATCGGGCGGGAAGTCGTCGACGACGCGTGCGCACCATTCCGGGTTTTCCCGCATGTAACGGAGCAGGCGGAGTTCGCGTTTCATCCGGCCTTCGGTGTTCTGCTGGATCACTTCAGTTAACTTAAGCCCGTCGTCGGACGGCGTCAGGCCCCTTTTTTCGGACGGTCGCGCCAAACGCTTGGCACCGGCCACTCCGTGGGCCACCGGCGTCTTGACTTCCGGCTCGGGTAACGTACTTTCCGGCACCCCGGCGGCGGCAGCCACCTGTTGCCGCATAAGGGCGGCGGCGACCGGGTCGGGGCACAAATTCACCGTCGTCATGACCTCGCGGACCGCCCGGCTCATGGATTGCGGGTCGCGGTCGCG
>JAJQFC010000324.1:11555-21693 GCA_021201355.1 Planctomycetaceae bacterium
AGGGTGATTTCCAAGAGATACGTAAAACTGTCGACCGCCTGGGCCAACTTTTTCCTGAACGCCTCTTCCCCGTACTTCGGGAGGAAATCGCCGGCATCCTTTAGTTCGAGCCGCGGCGCCACGGCCAGCGGAACGTTCTCGGCCATGAACATGTCGATGGCCCGGAGGGTGGCGTTCTGCCCGGCCGAGTCCGAGTCGAAGAACGCTATCACCTTGCCCTTGCCGCCGAGGTGGCGCCGGAGGAGGGACACATGGTCCTCCGTTAATGCCGTTCCCAAGGTGGCGACGACATTCCGGATGCCGTACTGGTGGCACATGATGACGTCTGTGTAGCCTTCGACGACTACCGCAACCCCCGTCAGGGCTATCTCTTTCGACGCCTGGGTCAGGCCGAAAAGGACGCGGCGCTTCTCGAACAGGCGGCCTTCCGGCGAGTTGAAATACTTGCCGACGCCGTCCTTTTCGACCAAAATGCGGCCACCGAAACCGATGGGCCGCGATTGGGCGTCCAGAATGGGGAACATCACGCGACCGCGGAAATAATCGTAAATTCTGTCGCCGCGTCCGGTTTCGCCTTCCCGTTTGCGCAAGAGCCCGGCTTTGACGGCGTAGTCTATTACTTTCGCTTTTTCGCCAGGTTCTTTAGCGCTTTTTACTAAAAAATCGTATAATCCGTCCCACGTATCCGGCGCCCAGCCGATGCGCCAGTGCTGGATGGTCTCGCGGCTGAAGCCGCGCCGCTCGAGATAATCCCGGGCCGGTGCGCCGGACGGCGCGGCCAGGCAGTCCTCGAAATATTCCGTCGCCCGCGAACAACACCAGAGAAGGCCGGTCTTTTCCCGGCTGGCCCCCTGGGCGATACGGGCCTCGGCCGGATTCTCGAACTCGAGCGGCACGCCGGCGCGCTCGGCCAGGATGCGGACCGCTTCCGGGAATTCCACCTTTTCCATCATCTGGACGAAGCGGAAGACATCGCCCTTGGCGCCGCAGCCGAAACAGTAGAAAAACTGGTCGGCCGGCTTTACATTAAACGACGGCGTCTTTTCGTTGTGAAACGGGCAGAGCCCCTTCAGGTTTGTTCCGGCCCGCGTCAACTGGATACTGTAACTGCCGACAATCTGCGAAATCTCGTTGGCGGAACGGACCCTCGCCAGAAAATCGGGTGAAAAAAAAGCCATTACGCCGCGAACTCCAACAAAAAAATAACGACCACGCGCTGAACGCGTGAGTCGATCAGAACCGCCCGGGAGCTATTCGCCATCCGGCGACACAGTTGGCACGCGACATTTTATCCTTTATAATGGTCCTGTGTCAAAATAAAATGTTCGGGGCATTTCGGACCGAGGACGACACTGTCCGATAATACCCGCCCGCTTCGCGAACGGCCCGAGCCGACCGGCTGGTCGTTCCGGGCACTTCGAAAGGGAATGAGGCTAATCATCCTCAATGTTAACATACACCAAGATCAGGTCTTGAACAAATAATTTCATCCTTTGCCACAAAATAAGGCAGGCAAGTTTATGCGAAAGCTCCACGACAGGTTTTTCAAACAAGCCAAACGCGAAGGCAAGCTGGCCAGGTCGGTCTACAAGCTGGAAGAACTTAACCGCCGCGAACGGATTATCCGTAAAGGCGATTCAGTCCTTGACTTGGGCGCAAGTCCGGGATCATGGCTCGAATATATCCTCGAGGTTATCGGACCGGACGGCGTGGCGTGCGCGATTGACCTGAAACCTATCCATAAAAAGTTCAAAGGCCGGGCCGAGTTTAAAAAAATGAACATTCTCGACATGACCGGTTCCGAATTCGTCGATGTGGCGCCGGACGGTTTCAACGCTGTCGTCAGCGATATGGCGCCGAACACGACGGGCATCCGGATAACGGACCAACTCCGCAGCCTGGAATTGTGCGAAGCGGTGCTGGCGCTGGCGCAAAAACTTCTCAAAAAAGATGGAGACTTCGTCTGTAAAATATTTTACGGAGCCGAAACAGAACAGTTCAGGGCCAGGGTGGGGAAGTTTTTCAAAACCGCCAAAATCCGCAAGCCCCAGGCCTGCCGGGACGAAAGCATCGAGCACTACGTCCTCGGCCTCGGGTATCACGGCGGCACCACCCCTTCGCCTGTAAAGGATTCGTGACCAATGTCATGCTTGTCCGCCCTGCCGGCCGCCAGCGGAAAGGCTTTTGTCGCTGCCGGTTCCGTTGTTGCAAGAGGCATTTTTCATACCGCCGCCCGCCGCATCGGTGTTTTCCTGGCACTCCTTCTTTGTGGTTCAGTGTGGACCGCCCACCCGGTCTCCGGTGCCGACGCGGTTCTTGACAGCCTGTTCGACCCGGCCGACGCGGTGGAACCGCGACCCGGCGATTGGTTCGATTACCTGGTGGCGTATCCTGTCGATCCACTGGAGAACAGCCTCCGCCCGGAACCGCTTCCCGCGCCGCAAAGCGATGACACTCCGACGCTCGAGGACCTGCCGCCGGACGAGGAGTATTACTTTTTCGTTCCGAATTTCGAAGCGGACGCGGCGTGGAAAACGGTCCCGCTCCGGCTTGAACTGCGTGAAATCGACGCGGACGGCATCAATGCCATCGTCACCTTTGCCGGGAAAAGCCATCCGACCCGCCTGGTCAGGCCGGATCGTACGGTCGAGCGCCCGGATTTCCCGTTTGCTCCGCCGCAGCCCGAACCGGAACGCCGAAGCGTCACTGTCGGCGCCGCCACGCTGACGGTGGACGTCGTCCACCGGATTCATGACGAATACGGGTTTGTCCGCTGGACATCCCCGGACGTGCCGTTCGGCTTGGTCCGCTTCGCCGGGGAGAACCTGGACATCGTCCTTATCGATTACGGCCGGGGAACGCCGCCTGATTTCCCGCAGACGGCGCGGGCGGCGCCGTCGCCGCCGCTGGGGGCGTTGTATGGTGCGGAATGAAATGAAGACCCGAATCGCCTGACCTACGGGTCGTCGGACGGAATTGCGACGAGAACTTCCAAACGGAGGCAGTAGCCATTATGGAGCAGGTCGCCGGCGTGTTCCTGAATAAGCTTGTCGAGACGCGTGATGGCATTTATCGTTTTTGGTGGAATGGTAAGACCTTGGTCAAAGGTAAGGCTCGATGAAGCACGGCGCGGGGAAAAACAACTCGTGGCAACAGCGCGAATTTCACAAGAGACAATTGGTGGTGTGTGGAGGTTTGTTAAATTCGAAATATTTTCCGGTAAGGGAGGGATGGCGGCGGGCGCTGCAGCGTGGTGAACGAAATCGTTTGTTCTCATTACCGGTTTTGCTATGCTTTCATGGGCCAGCCTGATTTCACTTTCAAAAAAAGCGGTCCAGACCGAATAGGCTGCCGAGTTTTCCACGATAAGGTCACTTCGCTGTGGAATCTGGCATCCGTCGAGACGACGTAAGTACTCCACGGTAACGCCGAAAAATCTGGCGAGCTGCACCATCCGCAGTTCGTCGGGAGTTCTTATCCCACGTTCCCACAGTGACCATTGTTGTGGAGAAACGCCAAAAGCTTCGGCGCATCTTCTCCCATCACCGCGACCGGGAAAATGAACCATGCGACAGCGTCGGATTTTTCCAGCGATTGTTTCACGTAAGTCGGTCGGCATTCTCCCCATGACATGCCCCTCGTGCTTGGCCGACTATGGAAAGCCGGCAGGCCACGGCCAGCGGAGCGCGACTCAACAAAGAGGGCGACCAATCCGTCAGCCGCAGCAGCACAAAGGCCCTCTCCGGCCTGTTCGAGCACCCCGGCATCGTGAACTGGCCGCCCAAAGGCGGTCACAATTCTCTGCCGGGAATACGGTAACGTAATGGTACAAGAAAACGCCTCGACCGGACCGGGGCCCGCGAGGAAAGTTCCGTGGTGGACGTGCCACTACGGATGCAATACCATTATGTCGCCACTGCCCGAACTATGCTGAGAGAGAGGTTTTTGTGCTGCTGGTGCAGTGAACTAAAGAACTTAGGCGTCCGTACATGACGCAGATGTTTCTACTGGATCCACTATACCAGAAAGGATTTTCAGTCGCAAGGCTAAGGAACGCCGCGAGTCTTGGAGCAATCTGGAAATATTTATTCGCGTATTACCGTTCGCACCACATGGCGATGGCGCATATCCCGGTGGTCATGACTACATATCTTTTAAACGGATCTGTCCGGAAGGAACTTTTTATGAACAAAACCGATGTCATTGCCCGCGTCGCTGAACGGTCGGGCGTGCCGGCCGAAAGTTGCGCCCAAGTCATCGACGCCCTGGAAAAAGTCCTTCAGGATGAACTCACTGCCAAGGGGACGAGCGCCTTCGGCAAAATTTCCGCCGTTCTCTCCAGTCTTGCATCCGGTAAAAACCGGTAAAACAAGTAGTCTTTCCGGCAGATTCCCCTATACCGCGTTCGCGGAAAACCGGCTCGCATTGTACGAGGCGACGTGAACCCTCGTAATGTTCCGGGTGACTTCGCCCTCGCCACGATTTCAGCCGGTGCGGCTGTCATTTGTCCGGAGCCTGGTCTCGAGGGATGCCTGTAATGAGGTGGTGCCCGCGGTGGGCCGAACGGACGACGCCGACTGATAAAAGATCTTGCGTGAGGGTTTCGGAACGGTATAATCTGCAAATTGTTTTTCTCGGAGCGTGTTCTGAAGGAATGTGTCGTCGCATCGGACGAGAAGCATCTTCAACACCACGCTCGTACGGCGTGGCTCCCGGGAACTTACGGTCAGGCCGTAGGCTTTTTTTATTGTATGCCGCCTTGTACACTCCGGGCGGAGCGTTGGCAAGGACGGTATTGGACGTGCAGGGGAAACTTTTTTACGAAATCGAAATTTGGGGAGATACCATGGCGAAGCATAGCTCCAGCGATATTCGCAACATAGTGCTCTGTGGTCACGCCGGCAGCGGAAAAACCATCCTTGCCGAAGCCATGCTGTTCAAGGCCAAGATGATCTCCCGGCTTGGCTCGATTTCAGACGGTTCCACCACCTCCGACTTCGAGAAGAAGGAGAAGGAATACCAGTACTCCCTCGGCACCTCCCTGATGCACGTCCCCCACGCCGGGAAAGAGATCAACATCATCGACACCCCGGGACAGGTCGACTTCCAGGGATCGATGATTGCCGGCATGGCCGCCGGCGACATCGCCGTCATCTGCGTCAACGCCCAGCGCGGCGTCGAACTCATGACCCGGAAGGCGTGGGATTTCGCCAACCATTTCGGCCTCGGCAAGATGATTGTCATCACGAAAATGGACGGCGAAAACGTCAACACCCAGGAAGTCCTTTCGGGCATCCAGAAGGCGTTCGGCGGGAAATGCGTCCCGTTCGTCGTCAATGACGGCGAAGGCCCCTCCATCGCCGGCGTCAAGGCGGTCATGGTCGACAGCCCGGACGGCGAAGCAGAAGATTTGAAACAGAACGCCATCGAAAACGCCGTCGAAGCCGACGACGCCCTGATGGAAAAGTATATGGAGACGATGGAACTGTCGAAGGACGAACTGGCCGGCGTCATGCCGAAAGCCGTCCTCGCCGGAACCGTCGTGCCCGTGTTCATGGTTGCGTCCGAAAAGGACATCGGCATCCAGGAACTCCTCGACTTCGTCGCCGCCTACGGCCCGAACCCGCTCATGTCCACGCGGAAGCTCGTCAAGGACGGCGCCGAGGACACGAGCGTTCTCGAACCCAAGGAAGACGGGCCGGTCATGGCCCAGGTCTTCAAGGTCGTCTCCGATCCGCACGTCGGCAAGATGTCCTATATGCGCATCTTCTCCGGGAAGTTGGAGTCGAAGACCCAGGTCAACGTCTCCTCCACCGGCAAGGGCGAAAAGATCGCCCAGTTGTTCCGGCCCCAGGGTGAAAAAAGGGAGGACGTCGCCGACGCCATCGCCGGAGACATCGTCGGCGTCGCCAAGGTCGAAAACCTTCATATCGGCGACACCCTGTACGGAAGCGGCGATTGGCGCTTTGAAAAGTTCCCGTTCCCGGTTCCGATGTCCGGCCTGGCCGTGGCGCCGAAGAACCGCGGCGACGAACAGAAAATGGGCACGAACCTCCACCGCCTCTGCGAGGAAGACCCGACCTTCCTGTTCCAGCGGTCGGAACAGACCGGCGAACAGGTCATTTCCGGCATGGGCCAGGTGCACCTGGACGTCATGCTGTCCCGCCTGAAAACGCGGTACGGTATGGAAATGGACACGAAACCGCCGAAGATCCCGTACCTCGAGACGGTGACGAAGGAGGCGGAAGGCAGCTACCGCCACAAGAAACAATCCGGCGGCGCCGGCCAGTTCGGCGAAGTCCACCTCCGCATCAAGCCGAACGAACGCGGCAAGGGCTTCGAATTCGTCAACGCCATTGTCGGCGGCGTCATTTCGGGACCGTTCATCCCGTCTGTTGAAAAGGGCGTCCGGAAGGCCCTGGACCACGGCCCGGTCGCCGGCTACCCGATGGTGGACGTCATTGTCGAACTGTTCTTCGGCAAGGAACACCCGGTCGACTCGAAGGATATCGCCTTCCAGATCGCCGGCGAAATGGGTTTCAAGGAAATTGTCGAAAACACCAAGCCGGTCCTGCTCGAGCCGATTGTCAACCTGGAAATCGCCTTCCCGGCCCAGTACTTCGGGGATATTTCCGGAGACATTTCGAGCCGGCGCGGCCGTCCGACCGGCACCGACCAGATGGGCGACATGCAGGTCTTGAAGGCGCAGGTGCCGCTCGCCGAGGTGGCGGACTACGGTTCGACCCTGAAGGCCATCACCCAGGGCGAAGGGTCGTATACAATGGAACTGAGCCACTACGAAGCGGTGCCGTCGAACATCGCCCAGCAGGTGGCGGAACGGGCTCGCGCGACGCAGGACTCCGGCAAGACATCGGCCCGGACGTCCGCCAGGACGTCGGCCCGGGCGTAGCGAGGATGCGGTACAAGAGGCATGAGGTATACTGAAAGCAGGAGGGGCGGGCGGCCGGACGAAAAAGGGCGCCGGGAACTCCGGAAGTGAGCGGGTAATTCGCGTTTGGTGGACAGTTTGTCATTTGATGGCGTGTGGTTGTTGAAGCGTGCTGTCCATTCATATAATGGATACTGATAGATATTTGAGGAAGAACGATGAAGCAGAACATTCACCCGAAGTATGAAGAAACCACCATTACCTGCGCCTGCGGGAACGAGATCAAGACCCGCTCCACCAAGCCGGACATTCGTCTCACCCTCTGCAACGAATGCCACCCGTTCTTTACCGGCAAGCAGAAGTTTGTCGATACCGCCGGCCGCATCGAAAAGTTCCAGAAGCGGTTCAACCTCGCCGAAGGCACCGGCACCGCCGAAGTCGTGAAGGCGAAAAAAGCCAAGTCGAAAAAGCAGGTCCAGTCCGAGGCCATCCAGGCCGAGAAGCGGGCCAAGGCCGCCCGGAAGGCTCCGAAGAAGGGCGAGGAAGCCGGCACCGCCGCCGCCGCCGAAGCCTCCGACGCCGCTGCCGCCGCCGTCACCGAAGCGCCGGCCGCCGAATAGCGTCGGGCATAGTGTTACACTATCATGTGCGTGGGGCGGATATCCGCCCCACGTCTTTCCATTACATACGAGTGTTTACGCGCTTTGAGTTGATTGGTGGAATTCCATGCTGGATGCCAAAGTAAAATCGAAGTTGGACGAGCGCCTGGCCCGCTTCCAGGAACTGGACGCCAAGCTGGCCGACCCGGCCGTCGGCGCCGATCCGTCCATCGGCGACTATATGCGCGAACGTGGCACCCTCGCCAAGTCGATGGACGTCTATAAGGATTACCTCGCCGTCGCCAAGGAATTGGCCGACAACCGGGAAATCGCCAAAGACCCCAACCAGGACGCCGAACTCCGCGAACTGGCCGAAATGGAAATCCCCGATCTCGAGGCCAGGCACGACCACCTCGAAGCGGAAATTATCGATCAAATCCTCGGGCAGGGCGCCGACAACAACCGGAACGCGATTCTGGAAATCCGCGCCGGCACCGGCGGCGAGGAAGCGGCCCTGTTCGCCGGCGACCTTTTCCGCATGTACCAGAGTTACGCCTCGACGAAGGGCTGGAAGTTCGAAGTCATGTCCATGTCCGAGTCGGAGCGCGGCGGCTTCAAGGAAGTCATCGTCTCTGTGGAAGGCGACAACGTCTTCCGCGATCTCCAGATGGAAGGCGGCGGACACCGGGTCCAGCGCGTGCCCGAAACAGAAGCGCAGGGCCGGGTGCACACCTCGGCCGCCACCGTCGCCGTCATGCCGGAGGCGGAAGAGTACGAAGTCGAAATCAAGCCGGAAGATTTACAGATAACCATCCAGTGCTCGGGCGGTCCCGGCGGCCAGTCCGTCAACACGACCCAGTCGAGCGTGCGGATTATCCACGTCCCGACCGGCATCACCGTGTTTATGCAGGAAGAGAAATCCCAGCACAAGAACAAGGCAAAAGGCATGCGCGTGCTCCGGTCCCGCCTCTACGAAATGAAGAAGGCTGAGGAAGACGCCAAGCGCGCCGCCGAACGCCGCGGCCAGACCGGGTCCGGCGACCGGTCCGAACGGGTCAGGACGTACAACTTCCCGCAGGACCGCTGCACCGACCACCGCCTTGGGAAAAATTTCCCCCTCGGCGACATTATTGAAGGCAAGCTCGACAAGTTAATCACCGAATTGGTGGAATATGCCAAGCAGGAAGATTTAAAAGTGTAGTTTATAAGTGCCGGAGGTGCAGAGGGTTGACCTCTGTTCGACGTTGTAATCGCGGTAAAATTCCGTATAAAACACTGGACGCGCGGCATGGCGTTTATAAAATCGACATCTCTCGAATCGCTGTGAATCGTACAATTTCTCCTTTTATGAAGAAAGGGGTTTACCGCAATGCGTACCTCTACCGCCCGTCTCGCCCTCCTTCTGGTCATGGCCGTCGTGGCCTCTGCCGTCAGCGTTCCGGCGTTTGCCGGCCAGCCCGCGCCGAACCTCGGCTCTGTTCCCCCCCGCACGCCGAAGGTCCGGGAAGGCGACTGGGTACTGTACAAGACCACGGACGGTTTCCGCCTCGAAACCGCCGTCAGTGTCGAACCGCAGGAAGGCGGCGACATCATGGTTACCTACACCATGCAGGACGTCCAGCCGAACGGCCGCATGGACGAGCCGATGGAGGTCGTCCGCACCCTGTCGCAGGAGCGTGAGGAACTGGTCGCCCTCGCCCAGACCTTGCAGAACCCCCGCCTCGACCGCCGCGCCGGCCAGATCGACGGCAAGCGCGTCAGCGCCTACGTTCTTATGGACGTCCGGGAAGGCTTTGTCGTCGAATACTGGTACAGCGACGAATTCACCATCGACGGCCAGGTCATGATGCAGATTGTCACCACCGTCCCGGCCGATCCGGATTCGCCGGAATCGGACGAGGAAAAGGTCGAGACCGACAAGATGTTCGAGGTCGTCGCCTTCGGGAACGCCCGGTCGCCCATCAAGAATATCCGGAGATACCTCCGGTAATGGCTGAAGACGAAAAAGCGTGGCAGCCTCTCGAGCTCGTCAAGGTCTCGGCCGACTACCTCGCGACCAAAGACGTGCCGAATCCGCGCCTCGACGCCGAAGTCCTCCTTTGCAACATCATGGGACTTCGGCGTCGCGTTGATCTGTACGCCGGATTTGAAAACAAGATTTCCGGAAAGGAACTGGCCGCCTACCGGGAATTGATACGGCGGCGGGCCGCCCGCGAACCGGTGAGCCGCATTCTCGGCCGCCGGGAGTTCATGGGCATCGACTTCATTGTCACGCCGGACGTCCTCTCGCCCCGGCCGGAGACGGAACTGCTGGTCGAAGAGGCTCTGGCCATCCTGTCGCCCCGGCGCCAATCCGAACCGGAACCGGAAGCTGACGGTGTCGAACCGGTCTTGGCTGAAGCGGTTGTCCCGGCGGGAGGCGGCGCGCCGGACGTCGACATCCAGTTGGCGGAACTGCTGGACAGTTACGCCGAAGACATCGACGACGAAGCCGAAGTCGACCGGGAGGACAATGCGCCGTCGCCGAAAAAACCGGTTGCCCCGCCGCCGGCCGCGACAGTCGCGTCGGCCGCCTCGGCCGAACAGGCCAATCCCGCCGCGCCGCGCGGCCGGAAGGACGCTGTCGCGTCCGGCCCGGACGCGCCGGTAC